>CAUWJW010000073.1:0-11174 GCA_963558985.1 uncultured Clostridia bacterium
CTTCCCACATGATTGGAAAAAACGGAGGAGCCCCCATTGCTGAAGACTCCTGCCAGTGCAGCGATTAAAATCACAACAGGCCCGGAAAAGCCAAAGGCAGAGACGCACTTTTCACCCAGAAACTGCCCGATTACAATTCCGTCAACAATCATTCCAATTGTCGAGGCCATAATCGCCAGTATAGAAATCAACAAATAAGAATGAAACACTTTCTTTATCAAATAATCATTTGTCATGCTATTTTCCGTTGAACGCTATGGAAGGAAGCCTTACCTGCTCACTTCCTTCATATTCAAACTGGATTCCCTCCTTTTCAAGCTGCTCCAGAAACGCCTGCAGATACACATCCTCCTCCCACTCCTGCTGGAAGGAAAGGTTAAACCATCCATTGACAGCGTTGACCTCGATCATAATGCCGCTTCCGTTTAAGTCAATATCTACATAAATATCCTTCAGATACGGCTCTACAGCTCCCATATTGCTTTTTCCCACATAGCTTACCTTAAAGGTGCTTACATCAAGAAATGCCGATACAAGCTGCTGCGTAATCTGCCGCTTGCTTTCAATATCCGGCTGCGCCTTTACCCGCTGGAAAAATTTCAGATTGTTCCGCACAGAATCCATCACATTTTCATACTGTCCCTGCACCATAACCATTCCGCGAAAACAAGTGGCCTGTGTGAGAAGGTCCATATGCTTCATTTCTTCCTTGTACTCTAAAAACAGCTGTGAAACTGCACTGTGATGTGCCATCGGTTTTCCCAGCATGCTGCGGATATTCATTGCCAGCCCGCATATGATGGGCTTGTCCTCCCGAGGATGCACCGCATCTACAGCTCTTGCCATAAGAAGTGCGGTAATAGCTGCCGGGCTTCCGTCTTTGCTCTTGCTGTATGCCATATACGCACTTTCCGGGATTCTAATCTTGTGCAGAACCGATGTGCCCGGACTGCACTTCCCGGCTTTCAAAAGATTCAGAGCTGTCTTGCGGCCTGCCTTTCCTATCGGCACAATCGTATCGGGCACTTCCTCCGGATAGGGATCTTCGATTTCTTCTGCCGGGATGGGCTCTCCGGCAAGACGCACCCCTGCAGAATCCAAATTTTTATCATACCGCTCTTTGCAGTAGTAATAAAGCACGGTATGCAGAAAAGGATAAATCCCCCCTCCGTCTGCCAGGCCGTGAAAGAAATCAAAGGAAATGCGATTTCCACTGTATGTCAGTGCCAGCAGATGCCCATTGGCCTCTTCACTTCCCAGACAAACAGGTTCTATTCCTTCTGTCACTGCAAGCTCACGAAAATTTTCTTCCAGCGACAGACAATCTCCATCCGAAACGACTTTCACGCCCAGATAAGGATATCTCTTCATCGATTCCTTCACTGCATTCTTTAAAATTTTTCCGGAAACTGTATCTTTCAGGGTAAACCAGACCCGCACTGTATTAGGCGCTTCTTTTGCTGCACCATAATAAAACGGGATAGCTGAAAAAATTTCCATTTTCATAAATCCACTCCTCGTCACCGGGGGATTCTTATCGAATCCCCTCCACACCATACTCTGTCAGTCCAAAGAAAAACTTTCTCTGCATTTCGTTGCGGATTACCCGCACCGGTTTCAGCTGTCCGGAAGCAACACCCTTTGCCAGCATCAGGTCACGATACAGCATATAGGTCTCCGGCTCCAGCAGATTCAGCTTTGTTGCGCCGCAGATACCTTTTTTCACTTTGTCTCCCATGGACGGATTAGCCTTTGCCAGATTCTGCTCCAGAACATAACGGATCTCTTTCAGTTTAAGACCTTCCGGCATATTGCCAATCTCCATGAAATATACATACCGAACAGGAGAAGTGTCCTGATCCGGATACATAGAAAAGTCAATGAGCTCAAAGCCCAGATCTTTTGCTGTGTTTTCCGCTGCGCCGCGAAGAGCGACTTCTGTAGTCTTCTCGCCCATCAGACTTACAGTCTGGTCAATCCTGTACAGGAACTGAATGGTCGGTGTGTTGTTGAACTTGCCGGTCACACGAATGGCATCCCGCATGCGATAGCGGTAAAATCCGGAGCTGTTCGTAACGATCACCTCGTAATCTTTGCCTTCCTCCAGTTTGTCCAGCGTCACGATCTTAGAAAAATCTTCTCCTGCATCCAGAGGGAGAAATTCATAAAATACACTGTCCGGAACCAGTACACTGTCTTCGCAGTCCAGATCAAAAGGCAGAGAAAACAGACCTTCCGAAGCAGTCAGACCCATTTTCAGCTGCTTTACGCCGGGACCTGTGTAGACATCCCGGATCTTATCGCCGTAAGTTTTGAATACAGCAGTTCCCACGCCCATCAGATAGGACAGCTTCGGCCATACCTTAGGAACAAACGGCTCGTCAAAACCCCGGCTGAAGACAGCCCGCAGTTCTTCCGCTCGCTCAGGCATAGGCTGCAGCTTTTCCATCAGGCTGCTGCGCACTTCATCCGACATCTTGATGGAAGCGTCAATGGTTCCGGTCTCAATGTCATGAACAAGGAGCTCCCAGTTATGCTCAATATAACGCAGCAGTTCCAGATAAAAGCTGAAAAAAGATGCACCTGCACTTGTAATATTTTTATCCATAAGTCCGAATCTGGCATGGAGATACCTTGTATTGGTATCCGGTTTCGGGAAAGTTGCTTCATCAGGAGAGGTAAACATCATCTGCAGATAAGGGCGAAACTGAAGTACTGTTTTTACCGACACAGCCCCAAAGGTGGCGCCGCATTTCAGTGTATGAATCTCAGAAGCTGATTCTGTCAGTGACATGGTTTTGCCGTCAATCCAGTCCATACCCAGTTTCTTTCCTAAAAGCCCGTAAATATATTTCGTCAGATACTTATTGGAAATTTCAATCTCCCGGTCTGACATAGGCAGCCGCTTGGGGTTTCCCATGGTTCCGGAAGATTTGTTGTAGTGATTGATGGGATAAGCGGAGATCAGGTCTGTTTCTCCATCCTCGGTCATACGAAGAATTGCATCCGCATAATCATCATATTTAGAAACAGGAACCCGCTTCTGATATTCTTCGATAGAGGAAATCTCGCTGAATCCATATTTCTTCCCAAATTCCGTAGCTTCATTCTTCTTGAGAATCTCAAAGAAAAGCGCTTCATTATATTTCATCGGATCCTGCGTCATTTTGCCCAGTTCTTCCACAACAGCAGTACCGTCCATGATTTTCTGATAGTTACCCTGCCCTGCAGGCGTTAAGCTTTTTACATCAATTGCCATAATGCGCCTCCCTTAATCGTTTTCAACTGTAAGGATATCAATAAATCCGGTAGCTTCAAAGACTTCCATAATCATATCGTTTACATGCTTCAGCACCATGGTTCCCTGCTTTGCATTCATCTTTTTCTGTGCGGCAAGCAGGACTCTGAGTCCGGCGCTGGACAGATAGCGAAGCTTTTCAAACTCCAAAACCAGCTCTTGTACATCATCCAGCTGCAGTTCTTTTTCCAGTTCAGGGGCGGTATTTGTGTCCAGTCTTCCGTCTAATGCGATGACCATCTTTGCTCCATCTGTGTTCTTTATCAGTTCCATGTATTTGTTCCTCCTTTTCAGTAAAGCGATTCTTTTATTCTGTCTCTTTTCTATTTTACATCGCCTTCCGTGAATCCACCTAGTACCACTGGGTAAAATTTTATACCGCTTGGTAAAATGCATGTTGCTGTGCCGGGTTAAATTTTTCATGCCACTCGTTCCCCCTGCCGGGCACATGTTAAAGTAAAATGCCCTATGATCCCTCCTTCCCGGGATAATTTAGTACAACGCGCGTAGAAAATACACCATCTTTCCGCTTAAACTCTGCGCTCCCTCCATATTTTTCTGCGGCGAGCCGAATGTTCTGCAGGCCGTAGCCCCGCTGCGCTGTCCGTTTCACAGAAAAAGAGCTGCTGCCCGTAAATTCAGGAATTTCTCTTTCATTTTGCGGGCAGCTGTTTTCTATCAGAAACAGCAGAGAATCTCCGGTAACCTGTCCCCAGATTCGGATAAATCTTTTTTCTTTTTCCTTCACGCATTCGCAGGCTTCTATGGCATTCTCCATGATATTTCCAAACAGCATCGTCATATCCACCGCATCAAGTCCGAGATCTCGGCCTGATGGGGAAAGCTCCGGTTTCACAGTAATTCCTTTTCGCCGGGCACGTTCGATATAATAATGCAGGATATCATTCAGCATAGAGTCTCCGCTGAGCAGCGGTTCTTCCAGCTGGGGATAAAGTTCCGTATATCCGCTTAGGTAGGATTCAATCTCCTCCTGCTTTCCCTCCCGGTTCAACACACTGATTACTCGCAGATGGTGACGGATATCATGCCGCATACGGCGAAACAGTTCAATATTGCTGCTGTTTTTCCGATACTCTTCATCAAAGCGTCTCAGCTGCTCTTCTAAAACCTGCTTTTCTCCCGTAAGGCGAACTTGTGAAAAAAAGAAATAATAGGCTACTGCATCTGTAAGGATTAAAGAAAGAAGAAACAAAATCATTGCATGATCCCGGATTCCATGCAGAAAAATATTGTTCGTCATGATAAGCACACTGCCTGCAAAAATAGAAAAAATAAATATAGCATAAAAAATCCCTCTTTTTAGGGTTTTTTCTTCCATAAGGGGGAGGCTCCGCTTTACTGTACGTCTGAAAAAGCGATATACAAAAGGCAGTGTCACTGCCAGAAAAAACAGGCTGCTCCAGCAGGTTTCCGGACCATAAGGCACGAAGGGCTCTTCCGGAGGCTCTGCCGGAAGCACTCCGACAAAAATGGACGTTGCGGTAAAGAGAACAGCCGCATAATGAGTCAGCAAAAGCAGAATCAGTATCTTCTGCATTGCAGTGGCCTGTACGAGATACCAGAAGCTGCAGATCCAAAGCAGAAGCGCTGCAGCCATATATGCATTGCTGATTCCCCGAAGAAACGAATCGCCTGCACCGGACGGATCAAAGCATACTGCGCACAGACCGACAAATCCCAGCCCAGTCAGTATCAGTCCCATGGGAATCAGCAGACAGATTTTCTTCCAGGTTATCCGAAATTTTTCTCTGGAAAAAGGTACAAATCCCAGAAAGGCAATGGGAACCGTCTGAATCAGAAAGCCGAATCCCTGAAAAAACATTTCCTCAACAGTCATGCAGACCTCCTTTCTGTGAAAACAGATAATCATTATACTTCTTGCGCACTTCTGCCCGGCTGCGGCGGCTGATGGTATATTCGTTTCCATCCTTCATCCGACAGAGTTCCCCGTCAATGCAAAGCACCGCATGAATAGGCACCATAAGCCCTCTTGAAAGCTTTAAAAAGTTCTTTTCATCCAGCTGCTTTTCCAGCCGTACAAAAGAAAGCGGGATATGCTCCGGCTTTTCCAGATCCTGCAGATAAATATCCACGCCTTTATTGTAGCTTTCCAGCCGCCGGACAGTTGACAGACGGTATGTATACCGGCTGCGCTCCGTATGAATCTGCAGCAGTTTGCCCTCTCTTCCGCTCCGCAGGAAAAAGCGCTTGATTGCCATTTCCAGCTGCTCCTGTTCAAAAGGCTTAACCAGATAGTGCACCGCATCCAGCATAAAAGCTTCCGGTGCAAAGTCTCTGCTGCCGGAAATAAAAATAAACTCTGATTCAGGGAGATCATTCTGTAGAATCTGCGCCGTTCGGATACCATCTGTCTGCCCAAGATAAATATCCATCAAAATCAGCGAATAGACACTTCCTCCCTTCACTGCTGCAATCAGTTCTTCTCCGGATGAGTAAAGATAAATTTCCGCCTCAAAGAGAAGCTTTTCTTTCAGCTCACTCAGTTTCTGCAGCAGGAATTCCCGCTCTTCCCTCATATCTTCACAAATCGCAATCTTCATACGCCTTCCTCCTCTCCATAACAGAAAAACCCCTTTTCATTTACTGCTATACTGCCGAAAAGGGGTGAAGTCTGTCATTTATTTCTTATTTTCCTGTACGAGAAGTTCTCTGGCCTCTCTGGTATAGTCCAGATAGTACTCATACGATTCTTCCCAGCTCTTGTAATCTGCATCACCTCTGTGATCCGGCAGATTATACGCTTCCTTAAGGTACTGAGCCAGATAGTCCGTATACTTCTCAGACCCGATAATATTTACATGTTTTTTATCATACAAATCTTTTTTCCAGTTCAGGCCGATCTTTTCGGTCATCTCCTTTGAATTGAAATTCAGGATCTTATGTCCGCTTTCCTCTACCAGCCGCTCAATTTCATTTAAGCGGCGCAGATCTTTCGGATCATCTTCATAATAAGGCGACAGCACATACAGAACTTGTGCATCCAGTCCGTCACAGAATTTCATCAGGTCATCCAGCAGTTCCTCCATTTCCGGTTCTAAAGAAACTGTCTCCTCCGTATAGTCCGGCTGCTGTCTCGGAACACAAGTCATTGACTGTCCTCCTACAACAAAACCTTTTGTAGGTGACTCGCTGTTTTTTACCAGTAAATCATCTGTATTCAAATCATCAGAATCCCATCTTGTATGGTATTTTACAATCGGCAGATAATGATCCATCCTGCCCTTGTCCACGTTATTATCGCCTTTTCTTGCAAATTCAATGGACGCATTGATTGCTTTGAGTCTTGTCAGGGAAAACATGCTCAGATTGTCTGTAAACCGGCGGACAGCCGCATCTTCCATCTGATCTGCGCTTTTAATCAGATCTCGCAGTTCAATAATATACACCTTTGGATCCTGCGTTTTCTCAATTTCTTCAATCACATACGGACATAATACCATCGGCTGGTCAGCACTTGCAAAGGTAAACACGCTGATCCCTTCCTTATTATAGGCTCTTGCGGGGTTCCAGAACCGGTAGACCGCACTGGAGCCTAAGTAGCATCCATCAAGCGAATCCTTTTTTTCCGAATGAAAGCTGTTCATCATCCTCCCGCTGTCGGAAGAGTCTGATATCGTAAATACATTGTTCAAATAAACGAACACTCCAAAACAGAGGAGTAAAAAAACAACAGCCCGTAAAACTTCCTTTTTTGTCATATACACACTACTCCTTTATATCAATAAAATTAAAATCCCCGGTAGATAAAGTTGCTGGCATCATATCCCGGCCCATAAATACCGAAAAGCAATACCGCTACAAATGCAGCAATATAAATACCCCAGCGGAATAGCATGTTCTGTTCTGCCAGAGATTCTCTGATCTTCCAGCCGTTCTCCTGCATCAGACTGATTACAAACCAGATTACGCAGAAAAGGATTACAATAGCAAATTCATTCTCGGAAATCCCCAGCTTAAACAAGTGGTCATTTAGGAAAATACCCGGATTAAAAACCAGCATGGATTTAAGCATTTCAATTGCAACAGAAAAAGATTCGGCTCTCGGGAAAATTCGTCCCAGTACAATCAGGAAAAACGTCCTTAGAATCTGGAACAGTTTCCAGCTGAACGTTTCTGTATTAATTCGCAACAGTTTGGCAAGCTTAACCAAGTAAGGTTCCAGTACCAGCCCAGAAATTACAATAATCCCGTTATACAGTCCATAAGCGATATACTTGAATTCCGCTCCGTGCCACAGTCCAATGGTAAGGAATGTCGCCAGCTGTGCCACCAGAACAGGAAACAGCTTCCCTAAGCGGTCGCCGAATACTTTTCTCAGGTTCTTTCCCATTTTCCCAAAAGTCTTGGAAAGCGAGATAGGATAAAAGATGTAGTCTCTGCACCAGTTTCCCAGTGTAATATGCCATCTGCGCCAGAACTCGGAAATACTGTCAGAAAAGTACGGCCGCTGAAAGTTATGCGCCATATCGATTCCCAGAGCCTGCGCCACACCTCGTGCAATGTCAATACCGCCGGAAAAGTCCGCATAAATCTGAATCGTATACAGCAGCAGTCCCACCACAATGTAAAACCCCTGATATTCCGTATAGTTATCAAAGATCTCAGATACTACAATACCTACACGGTCTGCAACGATGAGTTTTTTCATAAATCCCCACAGGATGAGCTGCGCACCAAAGGATAAATTCCGATAGCTGAATTTGTGCCCTTCATAAAGCTGCCCTGCCAGCTGGTCGTATCGGCTGATTGGTCCCTGCATAATCTGCGGAAAAAAAGACACAAAAAGAGCGAACTTCAAGATGTTCTGATCCGCTTCAAATTTATTCCTGTATAAGTCAATGATATATGCTACTGACTGGAATGTATAGAAGGAAATTCCCAGCGGAATCAAAAATCCTGCATCAAAGATTCCCTCTCCAATACCTAATGCCTGAAGATAGTAGCGGAAATATTTCATAATCGCCAGTACGCCGAAATTAGCCAAAAGCAACAGGGCTACTACCCTGCGCTTTTTCTTCTGGCTCTGGGCTTTTCTGGCTTTCTTCTCATCTCTTGTCAGTTCAGACCCATGCTCTGCAATATATGCTTTATAACTTTTGTTGTGTCCGCCGATAGCCCGTCCTCCTAAGAAGGTGACCACTGTGGTAAACAAAATAAAGATAAAGGTCTTGGGGCTGGACATTAAGTAAAATGCATAACTGGCTGCCAGCAGTACGCCCCACCGAACCTTAACCGGCACGATATAGTACACAAACACGACAGCCAGAACAAATACTAAAAAGTATAACGATGTAAATGCCATTTTCTAGTTTACTCCTGTGCCTTTGTTATTAATTCAACCATAGCATCCACGGAATTAAAGTTTTCCGGAGTCAGGTCTTCCACTGAAATTTCAATATCAAATTCTTCATTGAATTCGCCAACAATTGCAACAATATCCAGAGATTCCAGAATATCATCGTCAATTAACTTTGTGCTGTTTTCAAAGTCCACATCACTGCGAATATCTTTTAAAATCTCCAAAACCGTTTCTCTCATAGTACAAACACCTCTTTCTCATCATATTATTTCAAAATACCGATTCAAACAAAAATATAACGCTTGCCTTCAGAACTCTGCGCCCTGCTTTGCTTACGTTATACACACATGCCCTATGTTATCACCGCATTTTCCTTAAGTCAAGTAACATCACATAAAAAGTAAGCCGGCGTCACATAAAATTCACGTTTTTTCATGTACCCCGCTGCAGCGCCGGGTTAAGCCGGACTAGATAAACAGAATCAATTTAACGGTAAACATCGTGTCTGTATAATCCACCATCATCTCTCCATGGTACGCCTCTACTATCCGCCGGACATTTTTTAAGCCAATGCCGTGACCCTCCCTGTGCAGCTTCGTAGTCTGCAGCACATTTCCCACTTTCTCAATCTTGTGTGCATAGGAATTACGGATTTCCATCTGTAAGACGCCCGGATTTTCACGCATGGCAACGGTCAGCACTTTCTCTTCGCAGTTTTTTAAGGCTTCCAGCGCATTGTCCAAAAGATTGCCTGAAATAATACAGATATCTCTAGGCGGCAGTGAGATCCCTCTGGAAAGATGCAGATGCGTCTCCACCTCGGCTCCCAGAGAGAGGGCTTCATTCAGCTTCTGGTTCAAGAATCCGTCAATGACCGGATTTCCGGTATCTGCAATTTTTTTCTGATTTTTAACAAGTGTGATGAGATTTTCAATGTAGCCTTCTGCTTCCTCCTGCCGTTTTTCCTCTGTCAGCTGTTTCAGCATAAGCAGATGATTGTTAAAATCATGCCGCAGGATGGAGAGTTTTTCTTCTGATTCCTGCAGCAACAGAAGCTGTTTTTCATACGCAAGGTTCTGCTGCTCCAAAAGCGCCATCTGCAGCTGGCCGCGGTGCATTCTCTGGATGCGCTCCAGAAGAAAAAATAAAAGAACATTCATCAGCAGCATACCTATGCTTCCAACTGCAACGGTAGATGGCGCATCGCAGTCATTCAGGATGACCACGGATACAAAAAGACTGCAAATGGGAATGATCAACACTGCAAACCATTCCGACAGTGCAATTTCTTCCCCGTTTTTCAGATCCACGGCTTTCTGCAGCAGCAGTACTAGCATGAATGCTATGAGGTTCGTCACTTGGATGCCGATTAAGTTTATATATTGCACCTGCAGATTGCGCAAATAATAATATACTGCATCTTCACATATGATATTGACCGCCATAATCAGCAGTATTGCGCAGATCCGATGTTTCCATCTGCCTTTGTAGCTGCAGGAAACGATTGCACATCCGATGAAATTTGTGGAAAGAATCAGAATTGGAGGCCAGTGCAGATAAAAAGATGCTGTACTGTTAAAAAGATAATAAAATATATAACAGGCTGCTCTGAAACATTTCCGCTTCCGTGAACCTCCTGTTTCAAAGAAAAGACCAAAAAAGCAGCTGATGATGTAGAGTCCGCACAGATTGCCTGCAAGACACATTGCCAGTTCCGGATTTAACATGGATTTCCCCCTTTATCAACTGTTTTGAAGTAAAAAGCTGCTTACGTTTTTTCGATAAGTATGGCTGACCGGCAGGATATGTTCCTGCTTTATGTGAACGGCGTCATATTTCCAGTGGGTCACGTAGATCCAGTTTACCAGGTAGGACTGGTGAATCCGGATAAATCCCTCCGGTGTTTCTTTTTCCAGTTCGCTTAAGCTTCCATACGTTTCTTTGAGACCTGTTTTTGTATGAATTAGAATCTTTCGATGTTCGCTTTCAAAATACAAAATATCGCCATATGGAACCTTGAAGGTCTGTTTTCTGAATTTGTATTCAAAGCAGGTTTTGTTTATATCCGTTAATTCCATGGCTTTGCGGATGTTTTCAAGGACTGCTTCTTCTGAAATGGGTTTGACCAGGAAATTCATCGGCCGCACGTTAAATAGTTCCATGGCGTAGTCCTGTTTTGCGGAAATATAGACAATACGTATGGTTTCGTTTCCCAGTTCATCTCTGATTTTCTTTCCCACCTCGACGCCATTCATATTGCGCAGTTCAATGTCCAAAAACAGCAGGTCATAATGCTCTCCCCGTTCCAGCGCTTCCCACAGCTTTTCTCCACTGAAAAAGATTTCTGACTGAAGGAGCCCGCTTTTTCTGTAGGGCTCCATCATCTTCTCTATACCGGTACATACAAGTTCTTCATCATCACAAACAGCAACACAAAGCACACCTGCAACTCCTCTCTTGCTTTTTTTGTTTATTGTACCATATTTTGTGAGGCTGGGTGCTATGGTTTTGCTTATTTTCTTGCTGAATTTTGTC
>CAUWJW010000074.1:0-11078 GCA_963558985.1 uncultured Clostridia bacterium
CCTCCTGCAGCTGAAATCGCATCTGCAACCCGGCTTTCTTCCTTAAGTTCAACGACTTGTGGTGTTTTCACCGCTCCGCCCACATCTACCATTATAGACTTGACAGCCGTTTCTGTCGGCTCTGCAGCTACAGCTTTCTGTGTTTGTGTCACTTCCGGTTCATGGGCGGCCTCTTTGTTCTCCCCCAAAACAAAAACAAAAAAAGCAACTGTAAATATAAAAAAAATTACAGCTACTTTTATGACAAGTTGTTTGTTTTTAAGCAAGAAATCTTTACTGAAATATTGATTCATTTTCTGTCCCTCCTTTCTTGAATGTTTACATTATTTTACATTCATCGGAGGGATTTGTCAATATATTCCATATAAAAACTTCCTATTTTTGGAAGTATAGTTTTGTCCTCATTACATCAATTTCTTCCCTTTTCACTGGAATATTGAGGAAACGGCATAATGCGGAAATCAGCAGCTCCGGACTTAAATTAGAAGCACTTCCTGAATCCAGTTTGGCTGTTACAAGCAAGTTGCATTCTACAGAAACAAAGTTCAGACTTTGAATCTGATCCCGGATATTCACATCTTTCATCTGTTTTGTTTTCTTCTGCCTTTTTGGTACAATTATCTCCTTTTGTTCCAAAAACTCGGCGCACACGTCTTTAAGATCCCTGTCAGGAGGTGTATCCAGCGGAATTCCTATGATATATTCAGCAGCATAGCTTCTGGCAGCCATACTCTTTTTCCCTGCTTCCAAAGGCTCACAAGAAAAAATACGGATTCCATCGGGCATTTGCTGTTCTATTGCCTGTCTGATTTTATCTGCATCATAGGACTCTTTCGTTTCAAATTCCAAATATTCACTTACGCTGGAATATCCTAAAGAAAGCGGCTGTGCAAATCCCAGCTTTGGATGGGGGTTAAATCCCTGCGAATAAGCAAGCCTAATCCCGCTTTTCTTAAATGCCCGCTTAAAAAGCCGCAGCATATCTAAATGAGAAGTATAACAGATATATCCTTCTTTTGAAAATTTTATTACATATTGACTCATTTTCTATCCTCCGGCATACACAGTGCTTTCCGGTTCATTCCGCAGCCTGCACAGCCCTTTCTGCAGTCCTCAGTGATTTCCCCTATTTTCGACTTTTCATTTTCTCGTACGAAAAATTCTTTTGTTACAAAGGAATCGATCAGATCCCAAGGAAGAATCTCCTCATAACTTCTGCGCCTTACAGTGTAAAAATCGGGATTTACACCGGTTTCTTCAAAGGCTTTTTTCCATAACGCTTCGTTAAAATATTCTGACCATCCATCGAATTTGCATCCAAGCTGAACAGCCTTTAAAAGAACCTTTCCAACCCTTCGGTCTCCCCGTGCAAAGACAGCCTCCAAAGCACTGGTTTCTGTCTCATGGTAATTGAAAACCACACCTTTTATATTCAGCTGCTTTGCCAAATAATCGTGCTTTTCCATAAAGGACTGCCTGGTATCCTGAGGTTCCCACTGGAACGGCGTATGGGCTTTTGGCACAAAGTTAGAGACACTTACCGTTACACGAAATCTTCCTCCCTTTCGCCCTTTTATTTCATAGTTTATATCCTTAATGCGCTTTGCAATTTCTGCAATGCCATCTAAGTCTGACAGGGTTTCTGTTGGAAGCCCTATCATAAAATACAGCTTCACATGATTCCAGCCCAGCTCCAGAGCCTGTCTGACTGCATGATAAATGTCTTCCTCCGTGATGCCTTTGTTAATCACATCCCGAAGTCTCTGAGAACCTGCCTCAGGAGCAAAGGTAAGACCTGATTTTTTGTAGCCCTGGATTTCCTCCAGCACTTTAAAAGAAAAAGAATCCAAACGCAAAGAAGGAAGAGACAGAGAGACATTCCGCTCTTTGCACATGCCCATCAGATCCAGAGCCAGAGATTCAAATCCGGAATAATCACTGGTAGATAAAGACAGCAGGGATAATTCTTCATGCCCTGTGCTGTCCAGCTGTTTTTCGGCAAGCTCTTTTATCGTTTCCGGTTTTCTCTCTCTTACAGGACGGTAAATCATCCCTGCCTGGCAGAAACGGCATCCTCTTGTACATCCGCGAAAAGTTTCTACCACGGCTCTATCATGTACGACTTCAATAAAAGGTACAATAAGCTCCGTTGGAAATGATGCTTTGTCCAAATCAGAAATCATCGCTCGCTCAATCCGATCCGGCGCTCCTTCATAAACCTTTTGAATTTCTTTTATTCTTCCATCTGTCCCGTATACCGGTTTATAAAACTGAGGAACATATACCCCGGGTATACTGCAGATTTTCTTTAAATATATTTCTTTTGACTGCCCTTCTTCCCTAAGCTTTACAATCTGCGGAAGGAGCTCTTCTCCGTCTCCAATGAGAAAAACATCAATAAAATCTGCTAAAGGCTCCGGGTTATAGGCACAGGGGCCTCCTGCCACAATAATCGGATCTGTCTCAGTGCGGTCACAGGAGTTAACCGGAATCCCTCCCAGATCCAGCATATTGATTATATTTGTAAAGGACATTTCATACTGGAGGGTAAACCCCAAAAAATCCAATTCCTTTACAGGGGTCTTTGTTTCCAGCGTGAAAAGTTCCATTCCGCTTTCTCTCATGCATGTTTCCATATCCATAGCCGGAGCAAAGACGCGTTCACAATAAATCTCTTCCTCCCGGTTTAAAATATGATACAGAAGCTGCAGTCCCATATAAGACATGCCTATTTCATAAAGATCAGGAAACGCAAACCCGAAACGCATTCTTACATCCCGGGGTTCTTTCATTGTTTCATTAATCTCTCCTCCTATGTACCTGGCCGGCTTTTCAACTTTTTTTAGCAGCTTGTTTAATTCTCTACTGATTTCCATCTATTCACCTTTCATCAACTGATCCAGAGACATTCCTATAATCCTTTCGATCCCTTTAATCAGATCTCCGGCTTCTTTCTTTTTTTCTAAAATGCGCTTTTCTGCATCGAAGTGACCTTGTTTTCTAACTTTTTCAATAATATATTCCATACGTTCGTCTAATCCCACATAGGTGTCTTCTTTTACAATACGGTCACCCAGGCATACTAAATCCGTTTCATTTATGCATTCCACAGAGGAAAAAGGAGAATATCCCATATGTACTTTTATAATCGCTGCCTCCTGCTCATAGCCCCAGCCCATTGCCAGTTCATAACCTTTTTCCCAATGCTCATCTTCTACTCTTGCAATGTCATGAATCAGACCGGCTGCCTGTATCAGTTCAAGATCTAAATGATACCCGTGCAGATTCAGAGCCTGTCCTATTTTTACAGCAGCATCAGCCACTGCTATGCAGTGGCGTATCACATGCTCGGGGGTTTTGTATTCATGTAAAAGCCTCAAACACTCCTGTCTGCTGGGGTGCTGCTTATTCATTGTCAACCAACTCCTTCGTTTCTTTTACTTTCTCTTTTTTAAGGAATAATAAAATTCAATATTGTTTTCTTTACGAAAGGATGCGATCATCTGTCCTTTTTTTACCCGATCCGTTTCTTTTACATAAATTTGCTTGCAGTTTCCATATACGCTTTCTGCATCGTCACCATGGATGATTTTTATAAACTTTCCAAATTTGCTATTTTCCCCCACCTCAGACACAGTTCCTGCTTGTGCAGCATAAACAGAGACAGTTTCTCCTTCTTTTGCACGATTTACAGGTGCACCATAGGAATCTTCTTCATGAACCGATATAATCCTGTTTGTGAGAGAAACAGGCGCTTTTATGACAGCTGCAGCACTGTCTTTTGTAAAGTCAATAATATCACCGATTGTGTAATGCTTTGACAAGTAGGCAACCGCCTCTTCGCTTCCCCGATTCATCACCGGAATATCCACTTTTCCTGCAAAAGCAACAGCTGCAAGTATAACAGCACAAATTCCCGCTTGTTTTAAAAGTTTTGATCTCCACATATCCATACCCTCCCGGTACATTTTATGTGGAGACCGTAAAAAAAGACGTTCTCTCTAAAATTCGTCATAATATTCAAATTCGTAATCTATGACGCGGATAATGTCGCCTTCCTCCAGCCCCATTTCTTTCAGCTGCTCTATGGCTCCGCTTTTCTCAATATATTTATACAGATAGCGCATCGAGCCTGCATCATGGAAGTTGGTGGAGTTAAAAATCTTTTCAAGTTGTTTTCCGGAAAGCTGATATACGCCGTTTTCTTTAGCAGCATAAACGGTTCTGTAATCCGGATCTGCATCATCTTTTTCAAAGTCAAAGGTTTCAATGTATTCTTCTTCCACCGGTTCTTTTGCCAAACGATCCAGTTCATTTGCAGCTTCTGCAAGAACTTCTTTGACCCCGACTTGAATGGGGGCTGATACAGGGAACACTTTATACCCTTTGTCTTCAACGTATTCTTTAAACCGTTTATATTCCGGTCCGTCCTCATCAATCATATCAATCTTATTGGCAACTACAATCTGAGGTTTTTTCATCAGCTTGGGATCATACTGTTCCAGTTCGTGGTTGATCTTATCAAAATCTTCAATAGGGTCACGGCCTTCACTTCCTGACACATCTACAACATGAATCAGCACCCTGGTCCGTTCAATATGCTTGAGAAATCGAAATCCCAAACCTGCTCCCTGATGTGCACCTTCAATGATTCCTGCAATATCTGCCATAACAAATCCGGTATCATAAATCTGCACAACTCCCAAGTTGGGATCAATTGTAGTGAAATGATAATCTGCGATTTTCGGCTTTGCGCTGGTAGAAACTGATAAAAAGGTGGATTTTCCTACATTTGGAAAACCTACCAGCCCTACATCTGCAATCAGCTTCATTTCTAAGATAACAGAACGTTCTTTTGCGAATCCGCCGGCTTCTGCAAAATTAGGGGTCTGTCTGACGGAATTCTTGTACCGGACATTTCCTTTACCGCCCTTCCCCCCCTTTGCAGCCACAAGTGAGTCTCCCTCATGTACGAGGTCTTTCATAACCAGACCTGATTCTTCATCTATAATCACAGTTCCCGGCGGGACTTTTATGACCAGATCCTTTCCGTCTTTACCAAAACGTTTTTTCCGCATACCGTCCTGACCGTTTTCTGCCTGGTATTTCTTTTTGTATCGAAAATCCATAAGAGTACGAAGGCTGCCGTCAGCAAGAAACACTACATCTCCGCCTTTTCCTCCATCTCCCCCGTCAGGACCTCCTTCCGGAACGAAAGGTTCTCTTCTAAAAGAAACGGCACCGTTTCCGCCTTTTCCTGATCGGATTTGTATTTTGGCTCTGTCTACAAACATCTGCCATATCCTCCTTCTAACTGAAAAAGAAAGCCCCTATATACATAGGGGCTCTTAACACGCTCTTAAGCTTCTTTTGGATATACACTTACTTGCTTTCTTGTTTTATCATATCTTTCGAACTTTACAGCTCCATCGATTTTCGCAAATAATGTATCGTCTCCACCAATGCCGACATTGTTTCCAGGATGGAACTTTGTTCCTCTCTGTCTTACTAAAATGCTTCCGGCACTTACGTACTGACCGTCTCCACGTTTTACTCCTAACCGTTTCGACTCACTGTCACGACCGTTCTTTGAGCTTCCTACACCTTTTTTACTTGCCATGGACCAGACACCTCCTCGCTATATCAATTTTATCTGGAAATTATTTTAATGCTGCTTCAATTGCTTCAAGAATTACAGGCTTTGTTGCCTTTTCGTCAATTTCAATGTTGTTTTCTTTTGCAAAATCAATAAGCTCTGCTTTCTTCATGGATTTTAAAGCCGGTTTCTTTGCCGGTTCTGCTGCTTCCGCTGCAGGTGCCGCTGCTTTTCTTGCAGGAGCTGTTCCGTCTGCAGAGATTCCTGTGATTTCCACCAGAGTATACGGCTGTCTGTGACCCTGTTTCTTTCTGTAGTCTTTCTTTGCCTTATACTTAAAGATGATTACCTTCTTGCCTTTGCCTGTTTCTACTACGTCTGCGAATACTGCAGCGCCCTCTACATATGGTGCTCCGACTTTTGCATCTGCTCCGTCTCCCAGAACCAGAACTTTGTCGAATTTCACCTGTTCACCGTCAGCAGCATTGATTTTTTCAATGCGAATCTGATCGCCTTCTGTTACACGGTACTGCTTTCCGCCTGTTTCAATAATTGCGTACATATTCTTTCTCAATTCCTCCTCTATCCAGTCTCGCCAGTGTGGGCAGCAAATGATTGCTTTCTAATAGAGCCCAGTTTGTGCGGCTTACATTTGTTTATGTTATCACATGCCCGGACGGTTGTCAAAGGTTTTTGCTTCAAAATCCCGGATTTTATCTGTAATTGTCAGGATTTCAGATAAGTTCTTTGCTATCTTGCAGCAATTATACCTCCCTGCAGAGAAATTTTGCAGTTATTCATGGTATTCAAAATCACTTTCTTCTTGTCTCCTATATGTATTTCTGTTGTAGGATACATCTTTTCACAAGTAATTTTTCCTTCTCCCAGCTTGTGAGAAGCAACTATCAGCGATTTTAACTCTTCTGTCTGTTCTTTCAGCCGTTTTTCATAAAGATTCTTCTGCTCCTCCAGTTTTGACAAAAGCTCCCGTTTTTCAAGAGAAATCTTATTCCCAAAGGATTTTAGTGTAGAAACATTTTTACGAAGCTTATCGAGAGTCAAAGTTGTTGTTTTGAAATTTTCCTGTGTTTCCTGCAGTTTTTCTTTAAACCCCGGCTCATATCCGATGTAAATCTTGTTGTGACACTGTGATACATTGCCGATCTCTTTTGCTGCTACACTTCCGCGTGCTTTTATTTCTCCTCCGATCAGAAGGCCCCGTCCGGATAAAGCATACACCGAACCGCCGCTGGTAATCCGGCTGTCCAGAATCACCTCTCCGAAGATGCTTCCATTTGCCTCTGCAGTTATATCCTCCATGGCGGCGCACTGTATCTGCCCCTCAGCTTTCAAAACAGTTTCAGCCTGTCCTTTCGTACAACTCTTCTCAATCCTTATTGATCCGCCTGCTGTGATGGTTGCCTCGCGCACGTCTCCGTTAATAATAATATTGCCTGCAGCTTTTATGATAACTTCTTCTCTTACGTTTCCGGAAATAAACAAATCTCCCTTACAATAAACATTTCCTGTATGGCGTCCTACATCCCCGATAATAGTTCTTTGTTTGTGTACACAAAAGTTGCCTTCTTCCGAAAAGGAAACAACTCCATCGCTTTCAGCCAGAAGACATTTTTGATCACTGGAAATAATAGTGTTTTCTCCTGCACGAAGTTCCACTTCTTCCCCATCTTTTCCTTTAAGGACATTTCCAACAACATCTTTGCCGTCTTTTGCTTTTTCCGCCGGCTTTTTCCTGCAGATTACAGCATCCTGTTTGACAGTCTGCATGGTATGCTCCCTGCCGAAGGTAAGAATTTCTCCCTCTTCTGCTTCAATCTTCAGTACAGCAGACCGCTGGAAATATTCTATGATCTCTCCATCCCTGCCATCCTCAGCAGGAGTGCCTTCTGCAAGAGGAAACGGATACAAATATCTTTCTTCCTCAAGGATTTCTCTTGCCAGTTTTTCGTTAACCCCGTATGTAATACCTGAGTACCGCAAATCTTCTTCAAAACCATCCTGCTCCATCTTTCTGCCGCCGCCTGCAGGAGGGAGGATACATGCAAAAGCCTCCATCTTATCTTCTGAAATAGAAAAAACAGTTCTGGCATCCTGTACAGTTTCTTCATCTGCAGCACCTTCCTCTGTACTGGATTTCTGATGTTTTTCTTTAGCTGTTCTTTCCTTTAATTCTTCAGATATCAGCGGTAAAAAAGCATCAAGCTGCGGCGCTTTATCCGGATATTCTTCCTTTGCTTCTTCCAGATTCTGAAGTAAAAGTTCTTTATACAGATTCTTTTTTTGCTTTTTCCCGTTTTCCGGTGCAGTATTATTTTTTCTGGATAACCAGTCAAATAAAGCCATGCGCCTCTACCTCCAAATTCAATATATTTCCTTTTTAACATTCTTGCTTCTTCTGCCTCAAGAATTTCCTTACTCGACACCAAGAACAACTTCTCCTTCTCTTGATAAATAAAAGTTGCATTTGGTCGAAACGGTTTCCAAACAGTATGTCATTCCTCCTATGGTCACTTTTGTAGGAGGATAAGCAGTTCCTGTTTTTACAAAGCACTCACGAAAATCCGTTTCCATTTTGTTTAATTTATCCAGCTCTGTTTCTAAGCGCTGCTGAATCTTTTCATACAATTCTTCCTGTTCAATCAGCTGTTTTAAAACTTCTGCCTTTTGCGCAGGCAGTGATTCAATCGTCTGCAGAAAATGAATATTTTTTTTCAAAAGTTCTTTCGTACTTTTAACAGTTTGCAGTTCTTCTGCTTTTCTGTCTCTTGCCGCCCGGGTTTCAGGCATCATTCCTAAAAAAATCTCTGTTTTACGGTTGGCTTTACTGCCTATAATCTTTGCTGTCACAGATTTTTCTGCTGTAATCTTTCCCCCAATGATTACGCCCAGTCCCTGATTTACATAAACCGACCCGTTACAGTTCACTTCACAAGAAATCATACTTTCTACATGAATATCACCTGCTGCAAACACTTTCACATTTTCCAGAAATGAGCAGCGGACAGACTCTCCGGCATGAAGTTCTCCTCGGTTGTTTCCTTTCATGCCGTCACTGATTTCAATATTCTCCCCTGCCGTGAGCACTGCACCCTCTACAGTTCCCCGTACATGAATATTTCCGGTTGCCTTTAAACTGAATCCGCTGATGACATCGCCGTGTACAATAATGTCTCCTAAAAAATCCTGGTTTCCTACTGCCATATCAACATTTCCGTTAATAACCAGCTGGTCTTCAATTCGAAATTTTCCAGCCTGGAAGGAAATGTATCCGTCAGAAGCAGCTATCAGCTGTCTGCCATCCGAAGAGAGCTTTGTATGATTACCTGCCGGAACAGAAGCGGCTTTTCCTCTTGCTGCTTTAACTTCATTTCCCTTTACGTCTGTTCCGTTGATTCCGTCCTGAGGAGGAATAATATCGCAAATTAAATCATTTTCTTTGATATTACGGAACAAGTGAAGATCTTTATAATTGACTTTTCCTGCTTCATCTTCTTCAAAGCTAATAAATTCTTCTCGCGGAATATGTTCAACTACATAGCCGTCCTTTCCCGCTGCAGGCTGGATTCCTTCTGCAACAACAAAAATCTGAAAGAACATCTGTTTCTCTGCAATTCTGCTGATCAGATCCTCCCGAATTCCTGTAGTAACCTCCATTTCCTCCAGCTTTTTTCTTATGGCTTCTTTTGTCACTCCTGCCCCGTCTCCAAATGGGGGAAAGACACAAAGAAGAACTTCCATGTTTCCTTTTGAAAAATAGAGATGAACATCGGCATCTATCTGAAGGGAGATTTCTTCCTGGCTTCCTATCACTTCTTCTTGAGTTGCAGCCTGCTCCAATCTCTGCTTTTCTCGTTCCTTTGCCTTTTCTTCTGCCGCCTCTATTTGCTGCAGTACTTTCTCTGCAGCTGATACCGCCTGTTTCCAGAAAGTCTCTGCTGCTAAAAGCAGATAGCGTTTTTCATCTGCGCTTTCTTCCACGGGTTCTTTTACCCATTTGGAAAAAAGTTCCCCTGTAGGTGCAGTATGTCGATATTCGCACCATTTCGCATAGAGACGAAACAGCTTATCCTGTCTGTTCTGCGCATCGGGATCCGCCCGGTACGGCTCTTTTTCATCTGCATGGCTCTCACTTATATGACCTTCATCTACAGAACTTATGTCTCTGGGCTCTTCCTGTTCTTTTTCTTTTTCACCCATATTTTTAAAAAATCTACTCTTTTTATTCCTATTCATCTCTACACACCATTTCTGCAGTATCCTACTGACCTACTGCTTCATCCAGTGCCTTTAAAAAGGCTTCTTTTTCCAGCGGTTTAAAAACAAATCCACTCACACCTGCACTTCTTGCTTTTTCTTCCGTATCATCGTAGGCAAGGGAGCTGACAATAATGACTTTTGCATCCTTCCATTTATCCATAAGCAGGCGGCTGGTATCAATCCCGTTGATACCTGGCATAATAATATCCATAGTCACCACATCCGGCTTCAGCTCTTCGTACATACGCATGGCCTGTGCTCCGTCTTTCGCATAACCCACTACACGATAGTTTGTGTCGGCCAGCATATATTTGATCTCCTCATAAACAAAAATGGAATCATCAACAATTAAAACCTCTTTCTTCATTTCTACCTCCTGAATTATATCTTTACTGCATATGTATCCTTCGCAATGCATTTCTTTGGCTGATTATGCCTGTGACTTCCCTCTTTCAGCTTCTGCAGAGGGTCTCCAGCTTTAGCCTCCCATAGGGAGAATCATAATAGTACTGTCCGTGAAAATGTATGGATGCGGACAGCTTTTCTTTATAACACCCCTTTACAAAGTTGGGAACCCCAAAATCTGCACACAAATGTTCGGTCCTGTTCACTGCAGAAATAATATGACCGCATAGTATGTTAAAAAATTCTTTCATATAAATGGATATTTCCTCTTCACTCACTTCTTCTCCATTTCGCTTCATATTGTGCGTCAATTCCTGAAGAACACAATAGTCTGTGCAAAAGACTACAGTCAGCGTATAGTCTCCTTTTGTCGTGGAAAAAATCGTAAAAGGATCATCAGCAGATAAGCTGACATCTCCTGTCAGCGGAGTCACTTGAACTTTTGCTACTCTATTGGAAATATCTTTCATTGCTGAATCGATAATCGGGAATATAGTTTCTTTTGTAAACATAATTCGAATACCTCTGTATTTCCATCTGATTTCTTATATAAATTATACTTTATTTTAAACCTATTAGCAACTGCCCTCACCGGATTCCTGCTATCCTCTTATTTGTCAGGAAAATCAATATCAACGCCATTTACTTCTACATGATCATTCATGGCAATGACAATACATTTTCGGTCATCGACCATCCGTGTTTCTATCAGATCCGCCCGGTCCGGACTTACCTTTATCACTACATCCGGCATTTCAATACTGAACTTCTTCGTTTCTGCTACATTAGAAGCCATAAG
>CAUWJW010000075.1:0-11053 GCA_963558985.1 uncultured Clostridia bacterium
CTTCGATTTCAAACATAACTCTGCCCGGTTTTACAACTGCTACCCAGTACTCAGGAGCACCTTTACCGGAACCCATACGTACTTCTGCAGGTTTCTTTGTTACTGATTTATGAGGGAAGATTTTGATATAAACCTTACCACCTCTTTTTACGGATCTTGTCATGGCAATTCTGGCTGCCTCGATCTGATTTGAAGTAATCCAGCCACACTCTGTAGCCACAAGACCATAATCACCGTAAGTGACTTTGTTGCCCTTTGTAGCCACGCCTTTCATTCTACCTCTGTGGACTCTTCTGCGTTTAACGCGCTTTGGCATTAACATCAGCGTTTCCTCCTCTCTCGTCTATTCTTCTGGTGCTGCTTCTGGTGCTGCAGCAGCCTGTGCTTCTTCAACTTGTGGTTGTGCCGCTGCCTGCGCTTCTGCTGCAGGATCCGGCTTCGGAGTCTTTCTGACTCTCGGATTTACTGCTTTTGGCATTTCCTGTCTGTCGTCTCTTCTTCTGTCACTTCTTCTTCTGTCGCCGTCTCTTCTTGGTCTTCTGTCGCCGTCTCTTCTTCTCTTGCCGTCTTTTCTGCCGCCGGCTTCTTCACGAACAGCGCTCTTCAACCCTTTATCCAGGATTTCTCCGTGGTTGATCCAGACTTTGACACCCAGTTTTCCGTAAGTGGTATCTGCCTCTGCAAATCCATAGTCGATATCTGCTCTCAAAGTATGGAGAGGAACGTTTCCTTCGCTGTATTTTTCGGATCTTGCGATTTCTGCGCCGCCTAATCTTCCGGATACCAGCACTTTGATACCTTTTGCGCCGGCTTTCATTGTTCTGCCGATTGCCTGCTTCATGGCTCTTCTGAAGGAGATTCTTCTTTCCAGTGCCTGAGCAATGCTTTCCGCTGTCAGCTGCGCATCCAGTTCGGATCTTCTGACTTCTTTGATTTCAATAGTAATGTTCTTCTTTGTCAGTTTTTCCAGGTCGCCCTTCAGCTCGTCAATTCCGTTTCCGGATCTTCCGATTACCATTCCCGGTTTTGCTGTCAGAACAATAACCTTTAATTTATTATCTGCCTGACGTTCCAGCAGAACTTTGGAAACGCCTGCAACATAGAGCTTTTTCTTTACAAATTCTCTTACTGTGTTATCTTCAACCAGATAATCAGCAAAATTTTCTTTATCTGCATACCATTTGGAATCCCAGTCTTTGATGATGCCCACTCTTAATCCATGTGGACTTACTTTCTGACCCATTAAATGAACCTCCTATCTTAATTTCTTTCTCTTAAAGTGACGCCGACATGACTGCTTCTCTTTAAGATGATCGATGCTCTTCCCTGTGAGCCAGCTCTCCATCTCTTCATAGTCGGTCCCTGGTTGGCATAAACTTCAGCTACGTATAAATTGTCTGTGTCCATTTCTTTCACATCGGCATTTGCCAGAGCGGACTGTACGACTTTTTCTACGATTTCAGCACCTTTTCCCGGTGTGAACTTTAATATAGTAAGTGCCTCATTTATATCTTTTCCTCTTACAAGATCTGCAACAGGTTTAAGCTTGATCGGAGACATTCTCACATATTTTGCAACTGCTTTTGCTTCCATTTTCATGTTCTCCTTTTCTTACTTTACTTTTGATGATTTATCTGCAGCATGGCCCCTGTAAGTTCTTGTAGGAGCGAATTCTCCAAGTCTGTGTCCTACCATGTCTTCTGTAATATATACAGGTACGTGTTTTCTTCCATCATGCACTGCAATTGTGTGACCCACCATCTGCGGAAAAATCGTAGATGGTCTTGACCATGTTTTAACGACTTTCTTTTCGTTTGCCGCATTCATATTTTCAATGGCTTTCAGCAATTTTTTCTCGACGAAAGGGCCCTTTTTCAGTGATCTACCCATATCTATGCTCCTTCCTTATTTTTCATTTCTTCTCTTAACGATATACTTGTCAGAAGCCTTCTTCTTCTTTCTTGTCTTATATCCAAGAGCAGGCTTACCCCAAGGTGTAACCGGGCTGACACGACCGATTCCGGTCTTGCCTTCACCACCACCGTGTGGGTGATCGTTAGGGTTCATTACAGAACCTCTGACAGTCGGACGGAAGCCCATATGTCTTTTTCTTCCGGCTTTACCAATCTGAATGTTGGCATGTTCGCCGTTTCCTACTTCGCCGATTGTAGCTCTGCATTCCAGTCTTACTTTTCTTACTTCTCCGGAAGGAAGCCTTACCTGTGCTTCTTTTCCTTCTTTTGCCATCAGCTGTGCGCCGTTTCCTGCGGATCTTACCATCTGTCCGCCTTTGCCCGGCTTCATCTCGATGTTGTGAATTACAGTACCTACCGGAATGTTTGCCAGCGGCAGTGCATTTCCTACTTTGATATCTGCATCCGGACCGGATACGATTACATCGCCTACTTTCAGGCTTTCCGGAGCAAGGATATATCTCTTTTCGCCGTCTGCGTAGTTAATCAGTGCAATGTTGGCACTTCTGTTCGGATCATATTCGATTGTTGCTACTTTTCCCGGAACTCCATCTTTATTTCTCTTGAAGTCGATGATTCTGTATTTCGGTCTGTAGCCGCCGCCTCTGTGTCTTACTGTGATTTTACCTCTTGAATTTCTTCCTGCGTGCTTTTTCAGTGTCACAGTAAGGGATTTCTCAGGAGTCGTGCTTGTGATTTCTTCAAAAGTAGAAACCGTCATTCCTCTTAAACCAGGAGTAGTCGGATTATATTTCTTGATTCCCATTGTCTTCCTCCTATATTATAAGCTCTGGAAGAATTCGATTTCTTTACTCTTGTCAGTCAGAGTAACGATTGCCTTCTTAGTAGCGGCAGTCATTCCTACGTTTCTTCCCATTCTCTTTTTCTTTCCAACAACGTTCATAATGTTTACTTTTTTTACTTCCACATCGAAGATTTCTTCCACAGCGTGTTTTACCTGTGTTTTGTTTGCATCTACTGCAACCTTGAATGTGTATTTTTTATTCTGTGCATCTTCCATACTTTTTTCGGAGATGACAGGCTTTAAAATTACATCGTAAGGCGTTTTCATTATGAGTACACCTCCTCAATTTTGTTAATTGCATCTTTTGTAACAATGAAGTTTGTATGGTTGATGATTTCGTAAACATTCATTGTGCCTACTAAAGCAGTCTGCACGCCCGGAATATTTGCTGCGGAACGAATCACATTGTCATCTTTTTCCGCCATAACAATCAGCGCCTTTTTCTCTGCTTTTACATTTTCCAGCATCTTGATCATTTCTTTTGTCTTTGGTGCTTCAAATTTCAGTTCATCTAATACGATGATTTCCTTTTCCTGCACCTTTGAGGACAGTGCCGATTTCATTGCCAGTCTTCTCAGCTTCTTTGGCAGCTTGTATCTGTAATCTCTCGGCTTTGGTGCGAATACTACTCCGCCGCCTACCTGTGACGGATCTGTGCTGCTTCCCTGTCTGTGACGGCCTGTTCCCTTCTGTCTGAAAGGCTTTCTGCCTCCGCCTCTTACTTCAGCTCTTGTTTTGGCAGACTGCGTACCCTGTCTCTGGTTAGCCAAGTAATTCTTTACTACAGCATGTACTGCATTCTGGTTAGGCTCGATTCCGAAGATTTCATCGTTCAGTTCGATGGTTCCGGCTTCTGCTCCAGTCATGTTAAGCATTGTAACTTTTGCCATTTTACTTCCTCCCTTCCTGAAGTCTTCTCTATTTGTCCTGTCCCTTTACTGCGTACTGAATGCGTACCAGTCCGCCTTTGTTTCCCGGTACAGCACCTTTTACCAGCATCAGGTTTCTTTCTTCAATAACTTTCACTAAAACCACGTTCTGTACAGTTACAGTGTCACGGCCCATTCTTCCGGATTCCTTGTTGCCTTTGAACACTCTTCCCGGATAAGATGCACCGGCTTTTGCTCCGGCCAGTCTCTTATGCTTGGAACCATGGCTCATCGGTCCTCTGTGGTGTCCGTGTCTTTTGATTTCACCCTGGGTACCTTTTCCCTTGGAAGTACCGGTGATATCCAGCTTCTTGCCTACTTCGAAGTCTGCTACTGTGATTGTCTGTCCCAGTTCGTAGGTTTCACCGTCTTCGATTCTAAACTCTGCCAGATGTTTCTTTACCGGAACATCTGCTTTAGCAAAGTGACCGGTCATCGGTTTGTTTATTCTCTGCGGTTTTGCTTCTTCAAAACCGACCTGTACTGCATTGTATCCGTCAGTTTCGACTGTTTTAATCTGAGTTACTGTTTCCGGACCTGCCTCAATTACTGTTACAGGAATCACTTCGCCTGCTTCAGTAAAGATCTGAGTCATTCCGACTTTCTTTCCTAAAATTGTTTTCATATTTTTCCTCCTGATTCTTACAGCGGATTGCTCTGGTATGGAAGCCCTGCCCGTATCTCTGATACGGCGCGCAGGTCTCCTGCAAGGATTTCCCAAAACTTGCTTTTGGCCGAAATCTACTGCAAAAGCCCTATCCCGCCTCTTGCTTTTTGGCAAATTCCCATAAGAGAATTTAATCCAAAATCGCAAAGGTTCTCATCGGGGCCCTTTATCGCAGGTGTGCAACTCTTCACCTGTCCCTCACATGCAATCTTACTAAGGGGAGTTCCCTTACTGTTTCATTGCTGCTGCGCAGCCTTTTGTTTTACAGTTTGATCTCGATATCAACGCCTGCCGGCAGATCCAGCTTTGTCAGTGCATCGGTAGTTTTTGCCGTTGCGCTTGTAATGTCGATCAGTCTCTTGTGTGTTCTCTGTTCGAACTGTTCTCTGGAATCTTTGTACTTGTGTACCGCTCTCAGGATCGTAACAACTTCTTTTTCCGTAGGAAGCGGAATCGGGCCGGAAACTTCCGCACCTGTCTTCTTTGCTGTTTCTACGATTTTAGCTGCGCTCTGATCCAGAAGAGCATGATCGTACGCCTTAAGCTTGATTCTGATTTTCTGTAATTCGCTCATTTTTTCCTCCTAATTTTTTGTACTGTTTTCGCTATGCTCGTACAAGGGGTTCTACTGCCTGCTCTGCAATGTTTTGTGTCTTGTGTGTGTTTCGCACACGGTTCCGTGTGTTTCTTTATTTTTTACACAAAACAAAAGCCGGCGAATCCCTTCGCCCCCATCAGGTGGGGACAATTCTCCGTAGAAATTATCCTATAGCCAGGTAACTTCCTACATCATCGCCTTACACAAGCTTTTGTAGTATACCGCACCCTGCTAAAAATTGCAAGGGTTTTTTTAAAAAAACTGATGTTTTTTCTATTATTTTCTGTAGTGTTTTCAATGCTTTCAGCGTGTACCCCTTAAACACGCCTCCTAGTGTTTCTTTTTACACTGCAAAACCAAAATTATCTGAATTTTTTCAGCATTTTCCCATTTCAGCTGTTGAAGGCGGTAAATGAAAAACTTCAGACAAAATACGATTTTCCGTTTCTTTTGACGCAATGGGCTGTATGATTTCCTCTTCACCGCCGTGCTCAATCAGATAGTTTCCAAAACGAATCGCATGAAAAACACCATCTATATAAAGAGATACCTTTAGATATTTGTTTATTAATGAATCGGGATGGTACTGCGCAAAAAAGGTGGGCTGGACAAAGTCAAGATCAATCTGCGGCTCTTCCGTAAATCCAAGCTTTTTTCTCCACCCCGGGTTCGGTCTGTTCTGCCACATAACCCATCCGAAAAAGTCGTCTCTGACCAGTTTGTACTCGCATTCTCCGTCTGATTGTATCACGCCCTCTTTTAAAAGCAGCGGTATACGGTGGTGTTCAAAATTATAGCCTGCATCAGTCAGATAGGTTTCTCCGTCAAGCCGCACTCCCATAATCCGGTGGCTTCTGCCCTGAAGGGGCCTTGTCTTTGCAATAATCCGGGAGCTGTAGCTTGTCACATCATAGCCGAGGGACTCTAAAAGCCAGTTGTACAGAGTATTAATCTCCGAACATACACCTCCCCGCTTCCTGCAGATGATTTTATCAAAAAGCGCCTCTCTGTCCAGGGAAATCATTTTATTTTCCATAATATCCAGATTTTCAAAAGGGATGGCTGACATATGCGCCATCTGCAGACGAAAAAGATAGGAGCGATCCGCTTTTTTCGGATGCTCCATCTTGATTCGCTGAAGATATTTTTGAATCTGTTCCTGCGTCATCAGAACGCCATTTTTGTTTTCTGTCATCTTTTCCATGGTTTAAAATCCCAGGCTCTCATTTACCAGAATCACCTGTATTCTCCTTGGAATGGAACTGAATCTGGTCGTTACTGTGTATGCACAAATAGTCTGTCCGGGAGTGAGACAGTCCCCGCATTTGCCTGTTGCAGCACAAGGCGTGTTTTTACCCAGACGGATACAGTTCGGGGGACAGGCATCTGTATGTATTCTGGAAATTGCGGCCGCTTCGTCTTCTACAATCTTATTAACTCCTGCAACAACAATTACCCGTTCCGGTCCAAAGCACATAGCTGCTACTCTGTTTCCTGTTCCATCAATATTAACCAGTTCCCCTTTCATCGTAATCGCATTGGTACCGGTCAGGTACACATCTGCCGTCAGTGTCCTGCGTCTCTCTTCATAAGCTTTCTCCGCAGGCGCCTTGGTAGCATCTATCACATTTTTTAATTTTTCTTTTATTCCGATCTGATTTAATGTGACAGATCCGCCCCAGGAAACGGTATCCTGTTCTCCAACCATGGAAAGAATCAGATCCCGCGCATCGTCTGCTGTCTCACAGTAATACCCTTCCATATTTCTCTTTGCCAGATTCCGAATGATTGTCTCTATTTTTTTCCGATTTGCTTCTTTTATTACTTTATCCATGATTCTTCTCCCTTCTTCTTCCGGTTCTCTATTCCTGCTCAAGCCTTTCTCTGCTCATTTCCGGATTGACAGCACGTTTGCATTCCATCGCAACTGCTGATGCTTTCATACCGTATGCTGCGATCTCTTCTACGGACATGCCTCTTACCGTCCCATCCAGAATAGCTGCAGAAAAAGCATCGCCTGCCCCTTCTTCATTTACAAAAGGAAGCACCTCATCCGGTCTTATAATTCCCTCTGTTTCGCCTTCTTTGTAATATACGCCGCCACCGCTCATCGTAATAAAGGTGCGCTTTACGCCCTGGTCTGCAAACCATCTGCCTGCAGCCTTCAGCTGATCCTCATTCAAAATTTCCATACCGCAGATAGCAGATGCTTCTGCCCTGTTAGGCTTTATTGTATGAAAACGTCCGATAAAATCCCGCACCTTTTCTGCATCTTCTTCTGTATTGGGATCAAAGAAAAGGGGTACTTGTGCTTTTTCCGTCACATATTCCAAAACTTCCCCGGATAGCGTCCCATCTGCGCAAACCACTTTGGATTCATTAATAAGTGGAAGCGCCGCCTCTATCTGCTTTTTTGTCACACAGCTGAAAATATCCGTGTTTTCTGCTGCAAAGTCCAGATCTCCGATAATGTTTAACACTGACACATTCATTGCGGTATTTTGTCCTTCAATCAGCTCTACATTTGCAGTGTCCACACCAAGCTCAGCTAACTCCTGCTTCGCCCATTTTCCCACAAAGTCATTGCCTGCTGCAGCAATCAAAGCTGCATCTGCACCTATTCTGCCTAAATTTTCTGCGATATTTCTGCCGGTTCCGCTGTAAGTGGCAGAAACGGCTGCCGGGTTTGTCTGCATTGCCTGCATTTGTCCGGAAGCAGCTGCTTCTACCATTCCTTTAATTCCGCCGATTACTATAATATCTTTCATTTCTTTTCTCCTTATCTTGTGCTGTTTTTATAAATTGTCTCTAAAAATGCTGCCGCCGATAAACTCCCTCAGGATTGAATTATTCGGGATCATTGACTCGTCTTCTATGCTTCTGAAAAAGTTTAAAAACTTCAAAATTCGCTGTGCATCGCTATATTCGGGATCTGCAGGCGTGATTTCTTCCAGCAGAGGCTGCGCATGCTTTTTGAGCAGGGCCAGTTCATAAATGAGTGCTGAGTTGAACAGAACATCGGCCTCTCCATTAAACGGAAAAATGTTCTTGTCCTCACCTTTTCTCACTTTTGGCCAGGATTCGATCGTTTGCCGCGCAGAATACCCCCGGTACAGATAATCCCTTACAATTCTCCGCAGCATACGGGCATCTGTGGTGGGAATCCTGTTATGACTGTCTATATTCAGCTGCGTAAAAGGGCTGATGTAAATACGATATTTTTCTTCTTCTGCAATCTCTCTGGTCAGCTTTCCGTTAAGTGCATGGATGCCTTCTATCACAATCGGCTGATGCGGCCGTATGGAGGTAATTCTTTTTCCAAAAATTTTTGTACCTCTGATGAAGTCAAAAGTGGGCAGATCCACCTGTCTGCCGCTGAGCAGATCATTCATGTTATTGTTAAACAGACTGACATCAATGGTTTCCAAATCCTCATAGTTCGGTTTGCCATCTTCATCTACAGGTGTATCTTTTCTCTCTACAAAATAGTCATCTGTACCCAGGTATAAAGGCTTGAGCCCGTTTACCTTCAGCTGGATGCAAAGTCTTCTGGCAAAGGTGGTCTTTCCCGATGAGGACGGACCGGCGATCAGAATGATTCGTTTCCTGCCTTTTGTTATGGTATCTGCAATTTCTGCCACCTTTTTTTCGTGGAGTGCCTCTGAAAGCAGGATCAGCTCTTTGTATTCGCCGTCTTCGACAACTTTATTCAGATCCGGCAGATAGGAAACTCCCATCAGTTTGTGCCATTTTTTTGATTCTCCGAAGGCCATGCACAGTTTCTTCTCGTCTACATAAGGCGGAATCTTATTCGGCGCCGAAGGATACGGAAATCGCAGGATTACGCCTCTTCTGTATTTACGCAGTTCAAAATGCCGAATGTATCCGGTAGATGGAACCATGATTCCATAGAAAAAGTTTCTGTACTCTTCCAGACGATAGAAAACAGGTCTATCTATTTCGGGGCAGTCTTTTAGAATCTGTATTTTTTCCCGGTATCCCTGCGCTTCTAAAAAAGTGAGCGCCTCTTGCCGCGAAACACTTTCTTTGACAATCGGCAGATCCTGCTCTGCCAGAGACCGCATTCGCATTTCGACCGCCTGTACCTGCGCCTCTGTAATTGCTTCGGGCGTTTTAATTTCTGTATAAAGGCCTTTATTCAGTGAGTTTTGAATCTCGACAGGCACTGCGCCTAAAACATCCTGTATTGCTTTTAGATAAATCAGGGACAAGCTGTACTGGTATGTCAGGTTCGCCGCCTGTGTCCGCATATCTAAAAATTCCACCAAGCAGTCCTGTTCCAATGTTTCTGTCAGTGCCATGACCCGGTTGTCTACCTTTGCTGCCAGTACTGTGTAGGGAAGGTCCTTCCCATATCTGCGAAGCAGTTCTTCTATTGTAACAGGCTCATCAAGAGTCAGATTCAGGAAATCTTCTCTCGGTCCCTTTTTTAATTTAATGTTCAATGGATCGCCTCCTTAACAAGTATTACATGAGTATATCATATTTTTTGCACAAATGGGCAAAATACTGCTGAAGGGAGTGATATCTTTGAGAAATCTGGTTCTGGCGCTGATCATCATCGGCGCAGTCAACTGGGGTCTGATTGGCTTTTTCCAGTACGACCTTGTTACTAGTATCTTTGGTCCGAATCTGCAAGTCATCAGCAGAATTATTTTTGCAGCGGTTGGTCTTGCCGGACTTTACGCCATTTCCTTTTTCTTTACAAGAGAAAAAAATTCCGTCTGAGGTCAGACGGAATTTTTTGTCTGTTAGCATTCACAGACCGAGGTTGATTCGCAGCACTCTTCTACGCATCCTCCGGCACCCTGCCTGCAGAAAATCATTACCAGAATCAGAAAGAAAAACAGCAGAGAAGGAGCAACTCCTCCTTCATGATTATGACAGCATCTCATATTGAAATACCTCCTAAATATCTTTTTATTCTACTATATGCATTCTCTCTGATTCTGTGCGCAGCTATATACGCTCTTTTAACAGTTCGGCAATCTTTCTCATCTCGTCCGGATGGAGGGTTATTCCTCTGGACATGTGTTCATGCTCCGGATCCCAGTCCCTGATATCGTATTTGGCCGGATTGCGGTTCCACGATACCAGGTTCAGTTCCTTATTCCAGCCTGTAGGATAAGGCTTGATGACCCCGATTCTTTCTGTGATTTCAAAGACAATCTCGTTCCGTTCATGTTCTGCCATAATCGTTCTCCTTTCCCTTGATGCTCCCCTTCTTTGCATCTCATGTATATTATGGCTTATTTGTAAAATATTGTCAATCTTTTTTTAATTCTTCTATTGTCGAAACCGGTGGACTGCAGCTATATCCGCGACACAAATAAAATTTCGTCCCTTGCGCAGGAATGGGATATTCTTTCAATGCAGGATGAATTTTTTCTATCTCCTTCTGATTTTCTTTTGTTTTTACCAATACTTCTAAGTCCAGTTTCCTCAGCTTTTCTACAGGAGGCGTTTCTGCTGAAACACAAATCAGCTTCTCTCTTTGCGGCGCCTCTTCATATAAGCTCCATAAGAAGAAGCTGTGTCCTGCAGGATGCCGGATACTCTTCTTCATATATGTGCACTGCTGCTTCCAGGCATCTGCCCACTGTGCCTCACCTGTATAAAAAGCCAGCTTCCCCATAACAAGACATGCTGCTGCGTTTCCTGAGGGGATTGCTCCATCGTATATTTCCTTTGGACGAATTACTAATTGTTCACTATCTTTTCCGTACAGGAAACAGCCTCCTTCTTTCTTGTCAAAAAACTGTTCCAGCATAACTTCTGCGACAGAAACTGCCTTTGTCAGATACGATATTTCAAAGGCAGCAGCATAGCATTCTAGCAAGGCCCAGGCAAAAAAGGCATAGTCTTCCAGAGTTCCCAAGTAAGCGGCCTCTCCCTCCCGCCATCTTGCCAGAAGTTTTCCGTCAGCTTCATGCAGGTTTTCCCAGATAAAAGCTTCTGCCTGCTGAGCCATCTCAATATATGCAGGCCTGTCCAGCTTTCTTCCTGCTGCTGCAAATGCTGCAATCATTAAACCGTTCCAGCTTGTCAGGATTTTATCAT
>CAUWJW010000076.1:0-10984 GCA_963558985.1 uncultured Clostridia bacterium
TAAGGGGGGATAGACAATGGAGATTCCTGTTTATCTGTTTACAGGTTTGCTGGAAAGCGGAAAGACCACTTTAATCCATGAGGTGGTCAAAGAAGAGGATTTTCTTGAACCGGGAACGACGGTACTGGTTCGGTGTGAAGAAGGGGAAGCCGGCTACAGCCGGGATTTTTTAGAGGAATACGAAATGGTTCTGGTGGAAGCAGAGGCGCCGGAAGATTTGAATGCACTTTTTTGGAAACACTGTGTGAAAACATATCAGCCTGCGCAGATTATCGTTGAATATAATGGTATGTGGCAGCTGGAGGATTTTTTCAAAAGCGGCATGCCAAAAGACTGGTTCATGGGAGGCGTCTATTCTACAGTAGATGCATCTACTGCAGAGCTTTATCTTGCAAATATGAGAAAAACTTTCATGGAACCGCTCCGGGAATCCAATCTGATTATTTTCAATCGCTGTGATGAGCAGACAGATCGGATGAAATTCAGAAGAAGTCTTAAAGCGCTCAATCCTCAGGTCCAGGTGGCCTTTGAAAAAAAGGATGGAACCATGTATGAAAATGAAGCGGAGGAAATGCCCTTTGATTACAGCGGGGAGCAGGTGGAAATCGACGATATGGACTACGGCCTGTGGTATTTAGATGCTATGGATCATCCGGACAGATACATGAAGAAAGAAGTATCCTTTACTGCCAGATACTGTGCCAGCGCAAAACCGGGGCAAAAGTATTTTGTGCCGGGGAGGCATGTTATGACCTGCTGTGAGGATGATATCCAGTTTCTTGGATTTATCTGCTATTTTGAAGGGGATATGCCGTTTCAGCACGGTGACTGGATTAAGGTATCGGCGGAATTTGATTACGGACCGTGTAAAATGTATGGAGAAGACGGACCTGTCCTGAGGCTTGTTCATATTGAAGAGGGAAAAAAACCGGATCAGGAGTTAGTTACGTTTACTTGATAAATCAATAGAGGAAACTGCTGCAGAAAGTGTATTGAAACTGCAGCAGTTTTTTTATATCATTGACCATCTTTGCTTACACAGCTCAACATAGTTTATCAGATTTTGTCGGTTTTTGTCGTGAAAAAAAGAGAGATTATTCATGATAATAATTGTATAATTATTTAGATGAGATAACAAAAGTGATGATGAAAACAGAATGGTGAAGCCTTTAGAAGTGTGAAATAAAGGAAAGGAAGACAGAAATGTTAATTAGGAAAAAAGAGAATCACCGGGAACAGTGGGATCATTTTTTTCAAAATATATTCATTAATGTAGAGGATACCTTAATTGCTGCTGATATGCAATCCGATCGAATCGAATACGTCAGCTCAAATGCAGAGAAAATGCTGGGAATCCGCCGGGAAATTAAAGGAGCAGCTTCCGCTTTGTTTAAGCAGATAGGCATGATTCATGCGCCGGATCTTATGCTCCTTAAAGATAAAAGAAAGAAGGCACAGGAAGGATATGTCATAAATATTCAGACCGGACGGGAAATATGGTGCAGATGCAGCTGGACTTTTTTCAAAATGTATGCGGAACTTGAAGAGAAGATTATTGTAAACATTTCAGACTGCTCCAGGGAGCGGGCTGATATCGATAAAATGTGCAGAATGTTAGAAGAAACCAAGAAATCTAATGAAGCAAAGAGCCGTTTCCTAACAACCGTAACACATGATATGCGTACCCCTATGAATGTAATTCTGGGGCTGACAGAGCTTGCCATGGAGCATTTGGAGAACAGGGATAAAGTACAGGAATACTTGTATAAGATTTCAAGGTCTTCCACCCATCTGGTGGAGTTGATCAATGATGTACTGGATATGTCACGGATAGAAAGCGGATGTATGCAGATTGGACAGAAATCGTTCAACTTAAGAGAGCTGCTTGCAGATGTGCAGGGGATTATTCAAGAGCAGGCCAACATTAAAAATCATACATTGGCACAGGAATGGTATTTGGAACATGACCGGGTAATCGGAGATCCGGTCAGACTTCGTCAGATTCTGATTAACCTTTTATCGAATGCAGTCAAATACACCCAGGACGGAGGAAGTCTGCTTTTTCGGGTTCAGGAGACGGGCAGTGATGAGGCGAGGGCTTATTATGAAATCAAAATAGCCGATAATGGCTGTGGCATGTCAAAAGAATTTCTTGAAATTGTTTTTGAACCTTTTACAAAAGAGAGGAACAAGGGGACTGAGGAAATTGAAGGAAGCGGACTGGGCATGTCTATTACAAAAAATTTGGTAGAGCTCATGGGAGGGCATTTATCAGTAGAAAGCCGTCCGGGGGAAGGAACGGTTTTTTCAGTTGAGATCCCATTCCTGCTGCATAAGGGGGCTTCGGAGGAGCAAGAGGAAATGGGGGAAGATTTCTGCTGCAGAGGAAAGCGAATCCTTCTGGCAGAAGACAATGAGATTGCAGCAGATGTTTTAAAAGATATCCTGAAAGCAATGGGGGCAGAAGTAGACTGGGCGTGCAATGGAAAAGCAGCTGTTGAGATGTTTGGAAATATGGCACTTCTTTATGATCTGATTTTAATGGATGTGCAGATGCCGCAAGTGGACGGATATGAAGCGACCAGGCAGATTCGGTCGACATCTCCGGCAGGAGAGCAAATTCCTATTATCGCCCTTACAGGGAATGCTTTTAAAGAGGATATTAAAGCTTCCAAGCAGGCAGGAATGAATCATCATATTTCAAAGCCGGTGAAGAAGAAAGAACTGGAGAAGGTTTTAAGAAAACTGTTAACTAATTGACAAAAGGTAAATAATCATGATAAAATACGCCAGCTAGAAATTTACAGGTTCGAGAGAGGAGACGAGAAACATGTTAGAAACAGGGATAAAAGGACATCAGCAAGTCGAAGTCAGTGACCGCAACAGCGCCCTTGCAATGGGAAGCGGAACACTGAAAGTATTTGCCACACCGGCTATGATTGCCTTAATGGAGGAAACTGCGTGGAAAAGTGTGGCGCCTCACTTGGAAGAAGGAAGCGGTACTGTGGGAACGGCTTTGAATATACAGCATACTGCAGCAACCCCGCTTGGGATGACCGTTACCTGTGAAAGTGAACTGGTACAGGTTGAAGGAAGGAAACTGACTTTTCATGTAGTTGCAAAAGATGAAGCAGGGATCATCGGTGAGGGGGAGCATCAGCGCTTTATTGTAGAAAATGCCAAATTTCAGGCAAAGGCTGACAGCAAGAAGGACAAGTAGATGGTCTGAACTTTAAAGAGTCCCGGCAGATACATACAGGGATCGGGAGAGTTGTTTCGATTGGGGCAGCATCTGCAGCGTCTGGGAAAACGACCCTTCATTCTTATCAGCAAAGGCGGCATGAAACGATTCTCATACGCAATTAAAGAAAGCCTGGCACACAGTGGGATGTCAGGCTTCTTTGCAATTTTTGCAGGGAAATGTCTGGAAGAAGAAATTTTCAGGCTGTGATGCCGACAACCGCTTCCACAGATACGCCGTGCAGTGCGCTGAGCCCGGTACATGATCATCAGGGGGCATTTCGTAAATACATATTCTGCGAGCTGAAAATGGCGAATGCTTTGGGAACACGTATAGCAAATAAGTGAATTTGATGCAGCAAATTTTCTCTTGAAAAACCGCAAGATAATCGAGTGGTACAGGCGTATAATGAGTACCATCGAAAGGAGTGGAATTTGTGAAGGATCATTTAAAATCAGAAAAACGGATTTTAAACATTTCTTTTGCAGGAAGCGCAGTATTTTTGCTTGCGGAGTGTGTCATGGCAGTGATTACCCGATCCCATGCAATCCTGACAGACTGCGTCTACGATATTGCAGATGTGATTATGCTGGGACCGATTCTCATACTGGTGCCTCTTTTGTACAAACCAGTCACAGAAAAAAGACCGTATGGCTTTTCTCAGGTAGAATCACTGTTGATCATGATCAGATGCGGACTGCTGATTTTTATTACAGGACAGCTGATTATAGAGAGTATACAAATGATTGCAGCTGGCGGTCATACAGTAGATGCAGGTGCTATCGCAACATTTGAACTGATCATGTCTGTACTGTGTGTGATGATGTACTTGCTTATCAGGTACCTGAATAAAAAGTGCTCTTCACCTACCATCCAGTCAGAGATTTATGTTTGGAAACTGGATGCAATCAGTACGCTGGGAGTGGGAGCAGCTTTTGTGATTCATTTATTTTTGCAGGAAACATCACTTGCATGGCTGGCACCTTATGTAGATCCGGCAATCGCAATGCTTATGGGTATCATCTTACTGAAGGATCCGATCTGCATGTTCTGCGATGTAATCCGGAGCCTCATTCTTTTTGCTCCGAAAAAAGAAGTTGTAGAACATGTTCGGGATATTGCAGAGATGTCTTTAAAAAAGTATCATTTTGACATTAATTGTTTAGATGTTATTAAAACAGGAAGGAAGCTCTGGATCGAAGTATATATTCTTCAAAAGGAAGATCTCATCAGTATCAGCGCTTTAAGAGAAGCGCACAGTGAGATTATGAAGAATCTGAAACGGGAATATGACAATGTATATATTGAACTCATACCGGAGATTGAAACGGTGGGGACTGCATAATATGCAGCTCTCTCCGTTTTTTCTTTTTTGTTTTTCGCAGAAAAAGCATGGGATGTTAATAATTCTGTATGCGCATCCATATACTGCAGGGAGAAGAAATTTGAGAAAGAGAAGTGGATGGGTATGAAGAAGTGTATTTTCAGAAAATTGCCGCTGGGGCGTGAATTGGGAACAGGCAAGGGGCAGTTTCACAGAACTCTGGATGCATTTGGACTGATTATGATGGGTGTTGGCGTTATGATTGGATCAGGTATTTTTGTAGTTACCGGAGTGGCTGCGGCAGAACATGCAGGACCGGGGCTGGTACTGTCGTTTCTTATAGCAGGGACAGCCTGCACCTGTGCTGCGCTTTGCTATGCGGAACTGGCATCCTGTATTCCTGCATCAGGTGGTGCGTACACTTTTGTATACGCAGGGATGGGTGAGATCTTTGCATGGTTTGTAGGATGGTGCCTTACTCTGGAATATGTAGTAGCTATGTCTGCTGTAGCGGTGGGATGGTCGGCTTATGTGTCTAACATACTCCCGTTTACAGGCATCAGCCTACCCGGAGAGTTTCTTACAGATGTATCCTCAGGAGGGAAGATCAATCTTCCTGCAGTTTTTATTATTTCTGCTATGGCACTGCTGCAGATGAAAGGGACAAAAGAAAGCGCCAGACTGAATAATATTCTGGTGACAGTGAAGCTGGCGGTCATTCTCATATTTATTGCTGCAGTAGCAGGGCATGTGGATCCGTCCAACTATGACCCCTTCCTGCCCTTCGGATGGGAAGGGGTTTTTTCCGGAGCAGCAGTGGTTTTTTTTGCATATCTGGGATTTGACGCTATAGCCAATCTGGCCGAAGAGGTGAAGGTACCTCAGAAAAATATGCCGCGAGGGATTCTGGGATCAGTGGGAATTGCAACTGTTTTGTACATTGCAGTAACACTGATGCTTACAGGAGTTACAAAGTACTTTTCTTATGCAGGGGTTGCTGCTCCGGTTGCTTTTGCGCTTAATGAAGCGGGGATCCGATGGGGAGCTGCACTGGTTTCTGCAGGGGCAGTAGCAGGACTGACAACAGGCGTTCTGGTTTTTCTGGGAAGTGAATCCAGGCTGATTTACTCTATGTCAAGAGACGGCCTTTTGCCCGGAGCTCTCTCAAAAGTAAGCGCCTCAGGGGTGCCGGGAAGGGCACTTGTATGTGTCTGGCTTGCAGGCTGTTTGCTTTCGGGGTTCCTGCCCATCAGTACCATTGCAGAACTGTGCAATATGGGAACCTTATGGGCTTTTTCACTGACAGCGATCACCCTTATGGTATTAAGGAAGCAGAGACCGGGACTGCGCAGGTCCTTTACTGTTCCTGCAGTTCCTGCAGTTCCCTTGACCGCAGTGGGAATGTGCGGATTTCTGGCTGTACAGCTGAGTGCTGTTACATGGAAGGTATTTGCAGGATGGGTGCTGATCGGAATGCTCCTTTACCTCCTGTATGGAAAAAAGCACAGCAAAATCGGACGCCTTTAGCTGACTTCATAAATCCCATCTTCCGCTATTTGAATACGGCTCTGATAAAAGGCTCTGACAGCTCGGATCAGGCAGTCTGTATCCCAGGCTCCTGCTGTTTCATAGGGGGCATGCATGGCCAGCTGGGCTACGCCGATATCAATGGTATTGACAGATACCTGTGTATTGGAAATATTACCCAGGGTAGAACCGCCCGGCATATCAGAACGGTTTAAAAAGCTTTGATAAGGAATATCATTCTGTTTGCATATTCTTTTAAAAATAGAAGCAGATACTGCATCTGTCGTATATTTTTGATTGGCATTGTATTTAATCACAACCCCCTGATTCATATAAGGCCTGCTGGTGGGATCAGACTTTTCCGGGTGGTTTGGGTGAACGGCATGGGCGTTGTCCACAGAAAGCATGAAGGTCTTTGCGAAGGCTTCGTGCTGTGACTGGGAAGTTCGTCCAAGACATGTCAGGATTCGGGACATGATATCGGCAAGGAATGTAGATGCCGCACCCTGCTTTGTCTGGCTTCCGACTTCTTCATTATCCAGGATACACAAGAGCGGTATGGAGGTAAAATCCCCGGCAGACAGAAATCCTTTCATGCAGGTAAACACCCCTTGCAGATCATCTAGTCTCGGACAGGAAATATATTCCTGGTGAGGTCCCCAGCACCTTCCCTCCATAGGATCGTATAGGAACAGGTCGCTTCCATAGATCTGGGATTCTTCTACACCTGCGGCTTCTGCCAGCAGTGCTGAGAGAGCACCTTCTGCCCGGTCATCACCCAAAAGGGGCAGCAGATCTGTCTGAGGATTATACTTAAACCCGGTATTGACCTCTCTGTTCATATGAATTGCCAGACTGGGAATCAGAACCATCTTAGGGGCAAAATCCACAAGAATCGTGGAAATAGAGGAATCCTTTTCTGCCAGAACTCGCCCTGCAATAGAAAGAGGGCGATCCAGCCATCCGGACATATTCATGCCGCCGTATTTTTCGGTATTTAATTTTACATAGTTTTTTTCTGTTGTGATTTCTGCTCCTTCTTTTAATTTAAAGGCAGGAGAATCCGTGTGAGCTGCTGCAATATGAAAACTTCCGTCTGTATTGGGCGGAATCTGAAAAGCGGCAAGGGAAGAACGGTTTCTGGTAACAAAATATTTTCCGCCTTCCTTTAAGGTCCAGGTACGAGATTCCTGCAGTGATTCAAATCCGCAGGCTTCAAGTTCCTTCTGAACGCTGCGGACCGTATGATAGCAGGTGGGGCTGTTTTTTATAAAGTCAAATAATTGCTGGTTTATCATAAATATCCTCCCATTTATGGTTTTTCTTATCTTTTATTTTATAATACCCCAAGAAGGCATGCAACATGTTATAATAGGGCATAACTTTCAATTCAGGCAAGCAGGAGGAACAGAACTTGGAATTTTTTAAAGAAGTAATTCGGCTTTATGCGGAGAGGACAGACTGGTTTGTGCAGCTGATCGCTGAACATATTCTTCTTTCGGCAGTTGCCGTTATACTGGCAGGAGTAATCGGGCTGACGCTGGGGATCTTCATTGCAGAACATGAAAAAGCGGCACCGCCTGTGCTGGGAGTGGCCAATGTGTTTTACACCATTCCCTCCATCTCTCTTCTTGGCATGCTGATTCCTCTTCTTGGGATTGGGAATAAGACGGCTGTTGTGGCGCTGACCATTTATGGGATCATGCCGATGGTGCGCAACACCTATGCGGGAATTAAAGATGTCAGTGAAGAAGTAATAACTGCGGCTAGAGGTATGGGAAGCACAGAGTTTCAAGTAATGACGAAAATAAAGCTGCCCCTGGCTCTTGGCGTGATCCTTGCGGGTGTGCGGAATATGGTGGTGATGACCATATCGGTGGCCGCCATTGCATCTTTTATCGGAGCCGGGGGGCTGGGCGTAGCTATTTACAGAGGAATTACCATTTACGATACAGCAATGACCTTTGGAGGCAGTTTTCTCATTGCGCTTATTGCTTTAATCAGTGATCTTCTGCTGGGCCGTCTGGAAAAAAGAATAAAAAGAAGGAGACAAATTTAAGATGAAGAACAAAACATGGAAAAAATGGATCGCATCTGTTCTTGTAGTTGCAGTTGCTTTGGTTTCTGTAGCCTGCGGGGGCGGCGGCAAAGCTGAAGAACCCATTAAAATCGCAACAAAACCAATGACAGAGCAGTATATTCTGGGAGAAATGCTCAAGCAGCTTATCGAAGAGAAAACGGACTATACCGTAGAAATCACAAAGGGAATAGGCGGTGGCACCAGCAACATCCATCCGGCTATGGAAAAGGGAGAGTTTGACCTTTATCCGGAGTATACATCCAGCGGCTGGATGATGGTTCTGAAAGAAGATGCAAAAGGCATCAGCGATAAAGAAATGTTTGAACAGTTAAAATCCCAGTACAGTGAAAAGTTTGGGATGACCTGGGTAGGTCTGTACGGCTTCAACAATACGTTTGCGATTGTAGTCAATAAAGATGTGGCAGATCAGTACAAGCTGAAGACAGGCTCAGATCTGGCGAAAGTATCGGACAAGCTGGTATTTGGCGGAAATCCGGATTACATTGAGAGGGAAGACGGTTTCGATCCCCTCTGTAAGGTTTACGGCTATGAATTTAAAGATGTGAAAGATATCGATATCGGATTGAAATATCAGGCGTTGGAAAAGGGTGATATTGATGTGACCAACGGGTTTACGACAGATGCGCAGATCAGTAGAGACACAGTTAAAGTCTTAGAAGATGATAAGCATTATCAGGCTAATTATTTTTGTTCTACGGTTGTGAGAGAAGAAGCGCTGGAAAAATATCCGGAGCTGGAAGAGACCCTGATGCTTATGGACGGTATCCTGACAGACAAGGAGATGGCTTCTCTTAATGACCAGGTGGAAAATCAGGGAAAAGAAGATGCAGAAGCAGCAAAAGCATTTTTAGTTTCAAAAGGATTAATTGAGGAATAGTAAGATGGATATGATCAGGCTGGAGCATATAGACAAGTGTTTTGGGGAACGGCAGGTTTTGCAGGATTTTAGTCTAACTGTGCCGGAAGGAGAATTGCTTACTGTAATCGGGCGCTCCGGATGCGGTAAAACTACAATGCTGAAGATGATAAACGGCTTGCATAAACCCGATGCCGGGACCGTGTATGTAGACGGAGAAGAACTGAAAGACGACAACCTGATTGCTCTTCGCAGGAAGATCGGATATGTGATCCAGAACAAAGGTCTTTTTCCTCATATGACAGTAGAAAAGAATATTGTGTATGTTCCGGTTATTAGCGGGCAGAAGGATCGAAAGGCGAATCGTGCACTGGCAGAGCGGCTGCTGAAGCAGGTGGGGCTGGAATCTGAAATGCTGCAGCGGTATCCTGCACAGCTGTCGGGAGGGCAGCAGCAGAGGGTGGGAATCGCCCGTGCACTGGCAGGAGAGGGAAGGATTCTGCTTATGGATGAACCATTTGGTGCTTTAGATGAGATCACAAAGCAGGAGATGCAGGAGGAGATTCTGTCTCTGCACAGGCGGCTGGGCGTGACAATTGTCTTTATTACTCATGATATCAGGGAGGCGATGAAACTGGGAGACCGGGTGCTTGTGATGGATCAGGGAAAAATTCTGCAGCTGGACAGGCCGGAGGTGATCCGCAGGCAGCCGGCTGATGAGAAGGTGAAAAATTTAATAGGAGCAGTCGTACTGGACTGAGAACACAGGTAAGGAGGTAAGCGTATGAGAATGGATAAAGAGCAGATCAAAAAAATCATTCCTCACAGAGCACCGATGCTTCTAATTGATGAAGTAGTGGAATTGAACGAGGGAAAAAGCGTGAAAACTGCTTTTTTTCTGGATCCGGAACTGGATTTTTTTAAAGGGCATTTTCCGGGAGAACCGGTCATGCCGGGGGTGCTTACGGTGGAGTCTATGGCACAGACTGCCGATATTCTACTGCTTTCTATGCCTGAATATGCAGGAAAAAAGCCTCTCTTCATCGGTATCGATCAGGTAAAATTCAAAAGAAAGATTGAACCCGGAGATAAAATTGAAATGGAAGCTAAAATTATAAAGGTGAATGAAGCAAAAGCTGTTGTCACATGTGAGGTCACAGCGCATAATGACGGCAAGCTTACCACATCAGGCCTGTTGACGCTGGCAATGCGATAAAAAGTATTATGGCAGATACAGATGCATCCTGGTTTGCATTATTTTATGAATAAAACGGAAAACACTCCAGCAAGTTGATAATACCATCTTGCCAGAGTGTTTTATTTTTCAATCCTTTATTTCAGCATGGAACTGAGAAAGTCCTTAAGCCGGTCGCTTTTCGGATTCTGGAAAATGTCATCAGGAGTTCCTTCCTCTACAATCTTTCCCTTATCCATAAAAATCACCCGGTCAGCCACTTCTTTTGCAAATCCCATTTCATGGGTAACCACCACCATAGTGATATGATCGTCTGCCAGTTTTTTCATTACGCTGAGAACTTCGCCTGTGATTTCCGGATCCAAGGCAGAAGTAGGCTCATCAAACAGCATGATTTCCGGATTCATTGCAAGACCTCTGGCAATGGCGATACGCTGCTTCTGACCGCCGGACAGCTGCGCCGTATATACATCGGCTTTGGAGGCAAGACCTACCAGCTCCAGAAGTTCGCGGCCTCTCGCTTCAGCTGTTTCACGAGACTCTTTTTTGACCTTAATCGGCGCATAACAGATATTTTTCAGACATGTCATGTGAGGGAACAGGTTGAAATGCTGGAATACCATTCCTGTTTCCGCACAGATCCGGCGAAGCTCCTTATCGGGAATATACTGCGCTTTACCTCCATCAGGCGTGTCCACAAAGGTCTCACCGTTTAAAGTAATTTTTCCCGATGTAATCCG
>CAUWJW010000077.1:0-10866 GCA_963558985.1 uncultured Clostridia bacterium
TGGCAATACACATTCTTATATTTCTTATCTGAAGGATATTGTAGACGAAGAATGCGACCTGTCTGTTCGTGCAGGCGTATTGATGGAAAGACTGAAAGCCTATGAACCGGAGCTTCCAAAAGATATGGAACCGATGGTGTATGTGAATTATTGTGAGAAAAGTGAGCTGGGGAATCCAAGATGTCAAAAGTTATCTGATCTGGATTCAAAAACCGTAGAACAGGACAAAGCCTGGTATGCTGATCGTGAACCCAACACCAACGAACCAAAAACGACAGCACAGATGTTTTTTACAGTATATTATGCTGAGAAGGGCGACAAAATGCTGCATCATTTTCAAGGTAAGATAGACATTGGTAGCGGAAACGGCGGTATCATCAGTCAGTTAAAGATGCAGAATGAAATGAAATTGACAGATGAAAGCTGGATTAGCTATCAGCAAGGAAAAGGTAATGAAGAGTATCAGAAGTATATGGAAGATCTGACGGATATGCAGAATCATGTACTGCCGTATTTGCAGAGCTTTTGCAGTCTGGAAGAAAAAGGTGTGAAGGAGAGACGAGAACAGCAGGTGGCAGAGATAAATGAGAGCAGAGAGGCTGTGCCAAGAGCTGGCGTTGAAATAAATACAGCAGTTAAGGACGCAGGGAAAGCAGAAAGAAAGGCAGTAGCACAGAAAAAGGCAATGACAGGAAAAGAGAAGAAACCGTCAATCCATGAACGCTTGGAAATCAATAAGAGAATCATCCAGGAAAAACAGGGAAAAGATAAGCCGGAGAGAGGAGCTGATATGGGTGTAAGAACAGTGTAGAGAGGGAGTCAGATGATGTCATAGTAGGTGTGACAGCCGAAGGACTGAAACGATTTATAGTACGAAACGTTATTAAGAGAATCATGCGTTAGCCAGAAATCAGATGGATGTGAAAAGTAGGAACGTAACCGAGGGATAATGTCTGTATCGAGAGGGGTGATGTGCATGAATTTTGTGATAAGCAGAGGAGTAACAACAAATGGAATTAATAGATGTGATTACATCAAAGGAAAATTTAAACAGAGCCTATAAGAAAGTAGTGGAAAATAAAGGTGCAAGTGGCGTTGACAGAATGAATGTCGAAGAACTTGGTGCATATATCAGGGACAATAAAGATGAAATTATCCGTTCAATTAGAAACCGAACCTATATGCCAAAGCCAGTACGCCGAGTTTATATTCCAAAGGATAATGGAAAACAAAGACCATTGGGAATCCCGACGGTTTTGGAGCGAGTGATATAACAAGCTACTATTGCTCAACCTGTTATAGACATTTATGAGGAAATATTCAGTGAGTTTAGTTATGGTTTCAGACCAGGAAGAGGTTGCCATGATGCCATAAAACAAGCATTGGAATATCTGAACGAGGGATATGAATGGGTCATAGACATTGATATAGAGCAATTCTTTGATAACGTAAATCATGACAAATTAATTCAGATACTTAGAGAGCAAGTAAATGACAGTACCACACTGAACCTGATTCGGAAATATCTGAAAGCGAGGGTAATGGAAAAAGGACTGGAAAGAGCCACGACAAGCGGTGTGCCACAGGGCGGCTTATGCCGAGTTCAGAAAGTAAACGCGCTGATAGAACCTAAGAATACTGGATGTATCTCGGCATAACATCTATCTCGTCATAAGGTGGGGGTGATTAGTCCGGTACTTGCAAATCTATTTCTGCACTATGTATTTGATGATTTTATGGTAAAAGAGTTCCCGAGTATTCCGTGGGCAAGATATGCGGATGATGGGATTGCGCATTGTGTATCCCTGAAACAGGCAAAATATCTTCAGCGCAGACTGCTGGAGCGCTTTGTAGGTTTTGGACTGGAATTAAATATGGAAAAGACAAGGATTGTGTATTGTAAAGATGATGACCGCAAAGGGAAACATGAACATACATCCTTTGACTTCCTGGAATATACATTCAGACCAAGGCATGCAAAGAACAAATACGGTAAGTTCTTTACCAACTTTCTGCCGGCAATGAGTGAAAAGGCAAAGAAAGCCATACGAAAGGTTGTCCGAGGATGGAAGTTACAGTTCAAGCCAGATAAAGACCTGTGGGATATAGCAAATATGTTCAATAAGCAGATACAGGGATGGATTAACTATTATACGCATTTCTATAAATCAGAAATATATGAGGTTCTAAGATACATCAACGGGCGGTTGGTCTATTGGACAAGACAAGAAGAAAGTACAAGAACCGAAAACAGGAAATTGTATTTGCTGAGGCACTATATACAGGAAGGTAGATCCCCCTTGATTGGCCAAAATCAAGCTTCTTTTTGACTGAACAGAAGAAATGATTACAAAAGCAGAGTCTGGATACAAATTTCTTATTTCATTTTTGGCGTGGGGAATAAGAATTATTTCACTTACTATGATTTAGGGAATGCGCAGTTGTGGAATTGTGGAGGCATCCATCTTACTGTGCGTGGACTATATAAATACACTAATATATGGTATCACAAATATTATTTTTACACAGTCAAAAAAAAACAGCTTGCAGTCAGATTTCCACAAATTACATTTTTAGTGGTAGGATAAATTGCATAAAAAGATATGGAGTTATAAAGTGTAGAGGAAAAAGTGATGAATGACCTTATTATTCAAAAGTTTACGGAAAACAAAAAGCTGTTGATAATCTGAATTTACATATTTATAAAGGGAAGATTTATGGTTTGTTGGGCCGAAATGGTGCGGGTAAAACAACTACAATGAAAATGATATTAGATTTGATTTCACCTAGTAGTGGAAATGTATATTTATGGGGAAAAGAAATTAGTAGTAATAAGAGTACTATTTTATCAAATGTCGGGAGTTTAATTGAAGCTCCAGGGTTTTATCATAATCTTACCGCAAGAGAAAATTTGGAAATATTCGCATCGCTCCGAAAGATAGAGAATAAAGAGAGTTCTATAAAAAAATGTTTGGAACTTGTGGGACTTTCCTATAACGATAAAAAAACTTTTTCACAATATTCCATGGGAATGAAACAAAGGTTAGCAATAGCGTTGACTATTATGCATAATCCTGATTTACTCATACTGGATGAACCAACAAATGGTTTAGACCCTATCGGAATATATGAAATGAGAAAATTTATTAGGAATCTTTGTGAGCAAGAGAAAAAAACAATATTAATATCAACGCATATCCTATCGGAAATTGAATTGTTGGCAGATGATATCGGAATTATTGATCAAGGTAAATTAATAATGGAAAACACTAAGGAAGATATAAAAAAAATGAGACAGGAGTATATTGAGGTTAGTGTTTTAAATATTGAAATGGCAAAAAGTATTTTAAATGAATTATCATATGTTCATGATTACGAAGTTGTATCAGGAAATAAGATACGAATCCCAGAAAAAGGTGTGATTCCATATAAACTAAATGAAGATTTAATTACTAATAAAATTGAGGTGAATGAAATTCATTTGGTTAGAGAATCAATGGAGGAGTTTTTTGTTAAGGTTACTGGGGGAGAGGGAATTGCTTAGATTATATATAAACGAACTAAAGAAACTTAAAAGGCAAAAAATAGTGCGAATTATAGTGGCGATTGGAATTATTATGCCAGCAGTTTTTACAGTAATGTGTATCAAGGATGACTTGCCATATAGAAGCCTAGTTGCTATGTTGGTTGATATAGGGAATTTTCTCATAATGCCGTGTCTGTTTTACATATTATTTGCACAACTTATCCAGATTGAAAAGCAAAATGATACGCTAAAGAATATTTTCGTGATTGATACGAATAAAAGTGGATTGCTCTTGGCTAAGCTTTTAGTTTCTATGACTTTTGTTTTTATATTTGTTTTTATTTCATGGTTGTACTCTCTTATAGGAGGTGTGTTTTTAAGAGAGTTTGGAATGTTTGGAAAAGCACTAATCTCATTAACAGTATCTTGTTTTATGGCAATTGCTGCTTCAATGCCTATTATTATTATTATTATCTTGTGTGATAAAACATATTTATTAACTATGGTACTAGTTAATTCGATATCAATTATAGATTTTATTTTAGTTTGGCAGTTGGATATGAGCGAAATAGTTTTAAAACAGCAACTTCCAATACTATTAGCTTACAGGATTACATATCCATTACAAATTTTGCAGTACTCGTCTAATTTGCAATGGGGATTGGATGTATTATATTATCCATTGAATAAAGGATTGTTAATTATCCTTTTGACATGTATTATCTCATTGCTGATTTCAATTAAAATATATAGTAAAAAGGAAGTGTAATAAAATGAATGCGCTTTTATTTGCAGAAGCACATAAGCTTAAAAGATTACGGATTATTTATATTGGAGTAATAGGAATTGTTATTGCAGTAATAATTTCAGCAATACAAATAAATGCTATGAGAGAAGGTGAGATTCATTTTACTGACTTTTCAAATATGGTTATTTGGAATAGTGTGACGATGGCGATTCCGTTCTGTTTGGCTCTTATTGGTGGTTATATAATTAGTAGAGAATATGAGGAAGATACAAGAAAAAATTTAGAAGTAATTCCGGTTTGTTGGTCAAAAATAATTATTTCAAAGATATTGATATTACTTATGATTGATATTTTTTTGTCAGCAATAGAATCTCTTATTATATATTTTATGGGTGTGGCTATAAAATCTCATGGAATGATTTTTAACAATATTATTGGTATGATAGTAGCTGTTTTTAGTGTTAATATTCTCATCTTAAACGGAGTACTTCCAATTATTTTATTTTTTGCGAGAAAGTCAAGACAGTATATATGGGGAGCACTTTTAGCTATGTTATTAGGAATCATTGGGATTTTTATTAGTAATGGCAAATTGGTAAATATTTATCCTGTTACATACGGATATTCTTTCATTAGTTTCGAAATGGTAAATCCAGAGATCCTTGATATAAGAATATCGATAGTGAGTATGATGGTTTATCTTTTTCTGTCATATATAGTTTTTTTGATTTTTTATCAAAAAAACTATAATAATAAAAATTAAAATATTGTTTATGGTTAGTTGTATCTGCTTTTGTAACATCAAAATGAAAGGAGAAAATTAGTATGTCAAAAAAAATGATGAGAAATCCAATCGAAAGAGAAAAAATCAACAATCCTGCAGGTAATGTTATGGAAGAATTAACAGAGGCCGAACTGGACAAAGTAACAGCGGGGATTATTGATTATGTAAGTCACTGGTATTCCTGCGGATTCATTTGTACTTACACAGGAGAATGCCAGGGATCTCGTAAAGCAAGCTGCTGCAACTAAGATTTAATGAAGAATATTTGGAAGAGTCTTAGTATACAGCAACCAGCACTTTAATAATAGCATTAACTAAATAGTAATTCAACAAAAAAATGATTTATTACAAAATCGTTACAAAAGCAGATTTTCAAAAGTAGATACAAGTAATCATAAGAGGGAGCGAAAATGAAACAAAGCACATATTTATCTGAAAGAAAGTATAATTCTACAAAAGCAGTTCCGAATTTTAGAAAAGAAGAGTATTGGAAAAATATCCTGGGCAAAGAGATTTATGAAAAGATTAATGAATCAGAAAACGGGATTTTAAGAAAAGTATTATCAGAAGATGAGTTTGAAGAGATACTTGACGTTGAAAACAATGTAATATGGAAACTTTATGTTGAAAAGAAATATAATAAATCTGACCTTGTATTAGATGTAGAAACACAAAAAATGCATACCCTTTTTCACAATTTTTGGCACCTTTTGTAAGAGTAGCTGAAGATTTGTTAGTGGACGCTTCTAAAAATAATGATTTTTTTTGCCGAAATAAGAAACTTATTTTATCTGAATTCGAAAATAATTTGTTTACAAAGTTACTTGACTGTAGTGTAAGAACGTTAATATTTGAAATGAATCTATGTAGAGAATACAATGAATTAGAGGGAAGTAACCCTGAAGAAGAGTATTCTTTTTATACTGAGGTATGTTTGAATAATGAGCGATATATCATAGAAATATTTGAAAATTATCCCGCATTAGTTCGTAGTATTTTGGATATAACTGAAGATATTTTAGAATTTTACCAAGAAGTTACAAACAGATATGAAAATGATCTGGATGATTTAAAAAGAGAATTTGGGGTCGATTTAGAACTGATGAATATATCAGTTGGAGGCTCCGATTCACATAACCATGGAAAGTCTGTAGTGTTATTTGAGTTTGAAAACAATAAAAAGATTTTGTATAAGCCGCACTCGATAGCAAGTGAAAAAATGTATTACTTTTTTTTACGTTGGATAGGCCAGTGTATAGAAGTTGATATGAAAAGCTACATAGTTATCGATAGGAAAGACTATGGCTGGGAAGAGTGTGTTATACCGCTAGCTTGTGATGATGAAATCCAGTTAAGCAATTATTACAGAAGAATGGGTGTGATTTTATGTGTTAATTATATACTTAATGCCTATGACATTCATAATGAAAATATAATTGCTTCAGGTGGATATCCAATTATAATTGATACTGAAACAATACTTAAAAATTTTGAGGAATATGATGTTTCAAGAATAAATTCATATACGTTGAATAAAATTCGTGAATCTGTCATCGGTCAAGGATTATTGCCGATTCATATGAGAAAAGGGAAGAGTACTCCTTCAATAGATTTAAGTGGTATGGCACATGAGGGTGGAGAAGAATATCCAGTAAAAATTCCTGTTATTATTAATGAAAATCGATCAGATATGCGATATGAGTACCGCTATATCAAATCTACGTCTCAAAATAATCTTCCCATATTTAAGGGAAAGGGTGTTCTGCCGGGAAAATATTTAGATGACATTGTTTGTGGGTTTGAAAGAGCATACGTCTATGTAATTAATAATAAGGAAAAGGTTATAGATAATATTAGAGGATTTAAGATGTTAAAGCTTCGTCATTTACGTCGTGATACTCAAACTTATGCAATGGTCTTAGAAACATCTTACCACCCGGATTTCATGATAGACAGTGCATATAGGGAAATATTTTTAATGACTCTTGCCAAAAATAAAAAAATTGACTCACAAAAGGAGTACTTTTCAGTAAAGGATGAAGTTCTTCAATTAGTTCATAATGATATACCATTTTATTACTATAATGCAGATTCTAGGGATTTATATTCTGCATATGGCCTGCATATTTGTGATTACTTTGAGCGGACAGCATATGATTTGGTTCTTGAGAAAGTAGAAAACATGAACATGCATGATTTAAAACAGCAAAGATTATATATTGTGTTGTCTATCCTATCTTTGGAAGATATTAGTAGTATTGGTTACAATATATCTCGTAAGCGAATTGATTATCTGCAGCCGAATTCATTAAATAGTAATGAATCTTTTGAAAAAGTCATCATGCACGCAACAAGTTTAATTTTAAAAAGGCTATATCAAGATGCAATTTTAACACCGGATAGAAAGAAGGCTAATTGGATTGGTGTTTCATTAGGTGGAATTGAAGATGTGAAGTGGAATGTGATGCCTTTAAGCTATAATTTGTATGATGGAATAGGAGGAATTGCGATTTTCTGCCATACATATAATGAATTGTATAAAAATGATATGAGTAGAGAGTTATGTCAGGCAGTAGACGAAACGCTAAATGAACATCTTGAAGATATTATTATGGTATACGATAAAATGGGGACAGATCAAAGTAGTGGTGGATTTGTTGGAGAAGGTTCATTGATGTATGTATATACTGTTTTGTTTGACATTACAGGTAGAACAGACTATATAAAAAATGCAGAAAAATTATATAGTGTTGTTAAAACACAGGTTCAAATTGATAAAGACAATGATATTACATCTGGAAATGCTGGAATCATTATTACTTTATTAAAGATGTACCATATAACAGGAAATAAAAAATATTTAGATTTAGCAATTTTAGCCGGAGATGTATTATTAAAAAATGGAAATAAGGATAATTCAGAAACGGGGTGGACATATCCAGGACAGCCATATTCTGTTAGTGGGCTTTCTCATGGATATAGTGGAATAGCGCTAGCCCTTTTTAAATTAGGCCAAGTAACTGGAAACGAGAAATATACAAAGATTGCTAAAAAAGCAATAATAGAAGAAAATAGCATGTATAGTGAGGCGTTTGGTAATTGGGCTGATAGAAGGTTATTTAAAGGGAGAACAGGTGAGGAACGTGGCAATAATCCTGTTACATGGTGTCATGGAGCAGCGGGTATATTATTGGCGAGATTAAAGATTTATCCATATGTTGATAGCGAATTTAAGGAAATAATTACTGCTGACATTTCGAAAGCAGCTAATACGCTTATTCGTCTAGGTGGACTCAAGAATCAGTGTTTATGTCATGGACAAGTAGGAAATTTGGAAATCTTATTTGAATATACAAAGTTTTTAAATGATAAAGATTTAAAAGATATGGAACATAATACTTTAATAGAATGTTTAAAACGCAACAAGGAATATTGGAATTGTGGATTAGTAGACGGATATGAACACTATGGTTTTATGCTTGGAATATCTGGGATTGGATATTCTTTGCTCCGGAGAGTAAAAAAAGAGTTGCCTTGTATTTTGAATTTAGAATAATTGGAGAAAGTTTATGATAAAACATAGAACGATACCGTTTATATCACAGTTAGGAAGTCTGGATTGTGGCGTTGCTTGCATAACTATGATTTTGAATTATTATGGCATAAAAGTAGATATTGTGGATATAGGATCTACTATCCATATTGGAAGAGATGGTATGTCTCTGGTTGAGATGAAATCTATCGTTGAAAATTATGGGTTTAAGTTTGCTGCTTATAAATACGGATACAAGGAAAATAATCTAAAAAATAATTTACCGGTTGTTTTATGTTCTTCTGGTCACTTTGTCGTAGTTGAAAAGATAAAAAAAGGAAAGTATCAAGTTATTGATCCAGCTAAAGGAAAAGAGCTTGTTTCTTTTACGGAAATTATGGATAAGTATCAAGACATATTAGTGACGATTGTACCAGATGATGTAGTTAACTATCCTCAAAAGAAAAAAATAAAAATTCAAGTTGATAAGAAAAGACTTGCTATAGTTGGCATATTAATGCTTTTAATTCAAGGAATATCGCTAGTTGTTCCAGCAGTTGTACAACGAATAGTGGACGGCTTCGCGGATAACATAGGAATTCACATGATTAAGTTGTTGTTTATAATAATATGTATTTTATTATCATATTTTATTATAAGCTATATTCGTCAAAAAATACTGCTCACTGTTGATATGACTTTGTTCAAAAATATGATCTCCCAAATGTTAGAGAAGATATTTTGCGTGGATATAAACTTTTTTGAATGGCATGCTGCTGGAGATATAGGAAACAGATTTAACAGTGTAAACCAGTTAAATGATTTGTTGACAAACGGGATGATAAATATAGTGATACAAGCTATTACATCTATTGTGTGTTTTTTTGCAATGTTATATTCTTCTATAGAATTAACATTATTAACAATACTTGTTTCTATTGTACAAATCGCATTGATGTTTTTCTTGAATGGGAAAAGTGCAATAAAAACAAGGAAATACATGCAAAGTCAAAGTTCATTACAGAGCGAACTCATTGATACTTTAGGAAATATTGTTGAAATAAAATGTATGGGTATGGACGGTATTATCTGCAATAACTTAAAAGACAAGTATGATTGCTTAATAGCACTATTCCGTGAAAAAACAAATGTGTCGAATATTATGGCATGCTTTGTATCTACGATACAATTAGTATTTCCGTTGTTTATATATTTATTGGGAAGTTCACTTGTCTTGAACAACAAAATGACAACAGGCTCGCTAATTGCATTTGTTACTTTAGTAGGATATTTTACTGCTCCATTTTCCAGTATATTTCTAATAATGCCAAGTTTTAATTCAATAAAAGAAGTTCTACTAAGATATAAGGAATTAATGTATTTCAAAGAAAATCAGTTTTTGGGAAAGGAGTTAAATGAATCATTTGAAAATTTGACGCTGAATAGTATATGCTATTCTTATAATAATTCGCTTGTATTAAATAAAGTTTCAATGGAGATAAAGCAAGGACAGACAATAGCGATAGTAGGTTTATCGGGAAGTGGAAAATCGACAGCTATAAAAGCAATATTGGGCGCTATAAAAATACAACAGGGAAGCATTTTTATTAACAAAGAGAATATTGATTGCATTTCGAGAGAACAAATTTATAAGTGGTTTTCTATTGTTACACAAAATCCCATGTGCCTTAATTCTACTATACGAAAAAATGTTGACATTACTGGGAAATATTCTGATACGGAAATATATGATGCACTTTCTATGGCTGAGATAGAGGAAGATATCCGTAACATGCCATTAGGATTGGATACAATAATAGGTGAAGGAGGGCAAAATATATCAGGTGGACAGCGGCAAAGATTAGCTATTGCAAGAGCACTGATTAGCAATACAGAAGTACTAATATTTGATGAGGCAACAAGTAATTTAGATCCAATAACGGAAAAAAAGATATATGATAATCTTAAAGTTACTAATAAAACATTAATTATAATTACACATAGACTTGCCTCAATACAAGAGGCTGATAATATATATGTTATGATGAATGGTATGGTAATAGAATCTGGAAACCATACTACATTGTTAGAGCATAGAGGTTGGTACTACGATAATTTAATAAAATAGTTATTAAGCTTTTGAAGTGTTTCATTTGCCAAAGTACAGTTTACAAGGGACTACACAGGGTAAGTATCTGACGGGAGGGGTTCCACCCGTCAGATTTTCCATGTGATATTCAAGGTGTCGCTTGTGGCGGCTATGGTGGTAACCATCA
>CAUWJW010000078.1:0-10741 GCA_963558985.1 uncultured Clostridia bacterium
CATATATGCCTTTAATCTGTAAAAATTATATCCCGCACTCCGTATCTCATCTTCCAGATCCGCCAGAATCCGGCTCCCTCTGTACAGCAGCGGTTCAAACCGTATCATCTTCGTCTGCAGGATATCTTTATACTGAGGTTCTCTCAGGTAGAGCCCCTTATCATAGATATAATTTTGCGCCACAGGATCAATTAAATTGGAAATATCTCTGTTGTCATCAATATTTTCCCGGATTCTGGTCGAACTGATATCCTCAAGATGCACAGGAAGTGTCAGCTCCACTATTTTACCTGAGATAGACTTATAGGCCTCCGTCAGATCTTCAATCTTTTTGTCCCCCTCCACTGCGCTTTCTCTCCGAAATACAATATGATTAAACGTATGGATAGAGTCCGTACAGGCCTCTGCTTTATAAGAGGATGCATTCACAATTACATCGCTTCCCACAACGATATACAGCTCCCGGCCAGAAAACAGAGATCTCAGCTTTCCCAGATCTTTCGGATTTGCAATGTTTACCGGTTCGTCATCCGGAAAGAGATATACATCTTGTTCATCTGCTGCAGACATAGACGTAATCTTCCTTCTAATCATTCGCGGCTGGGTTTTTTTGGACCAGGAAAACTCATCCAGGGCCAGGTACACTTCAAACCCCAAGTCCCGGATCGAAGTTACAATTCCCTTGTGACCCAGAGAAAAAGGATCAAACGTGCCCGGAAAAAAAGCAACCCTTTCCCGCACCGGAAGATGAAATCCGCCGCAGCGCAAAGTATACTCCGATATAAAACGGTAAAGATGGTTCAGTGCTGCTGCATTTGTAAAAAAAGTAAGCTCCGAATCCTGCTGTTCTTCAAGCAGTGAGAGTAACTTCTTGCAAATTCTTTCAAAAATTCGATATTTATATTCTTCAGTAAGAAGCGTGCTTCCGAAAATATGCTGCCCGATTACCATGACCGCTTCCCGGCTCACCGCAGGATCATAATTTGCCAGTCCCCGCAAAAGCATCCCCAGAAGCATATTTTTTCGTTTTTCATATGCATCTTCTGATTGGAAAAACCGCTCCCGGTAGACCGGAAACCGTTTGATAATTTCCCCAATTGTATCCAGTGCTGCAGAGACCACCTTCTCATTTGTGTTTTCTGAAAGCTTGCGAAAATCTCCCAGCAGCTCATCAAATTCATTAGGATGCAGATACAGTGCCATTTCTCCCAAATACGGAGGGATGTACTTAGAAAACTGGTACTCTCCGATCTCCAGTCCTCTTGTCAGTTCGATAACCAGTTCATTCCGCTGATCCAAAGGCAGAAGCGGAATCAGTTCCAGCAGTCCTTCTCCTGCAATATGACGTACTGTCACACGTTCGCTGACCTTAATCAGATTGGAAAAATGTGTGCCCACATGCAGAATCTCTTCCACATTTCCTTCTCTTACTGCATCTAAAAGAAGCTCTATATTGACTGCTTTAATCACCCACGGGGTGTCCACTTTAAGATTTTCCAGGAAAAGGGAAGAAACCGTTTCTTCATTTTTGTACAGCTGCAATTCCCGGTTCTTCTCATCTTCTCGAAGTATGCCCATATTTTTTCTTATTTTATACACAAGAAAGGAAAAAGCTACTTCCTGTCCCTCACCAACCATATGCTCTAAAATGATGCTGCAGATATCTTTCTGCCACTCCTCATAAGCTTCTTCCGTCAAATACTTAATAAAGCGCAGCACCCCTGCTCTGATTTCTACCGGCTCCCGCAGGCACACTCCCCGGGCAAATCCCAGCAGTATCTCCTTGTCCTCTTTTCTGCAGATCTCCAGCGGAATATCAAGCATAGAATCCAGCAGAACAAATACAGCCGGATCGTCTGCATACACATTTTGAAAAAAAGATAAAAACACTTCGAGGTATTTTTTTCGTTCTTCCCTGCCGCAATGTTTCAGCGCAGATCTCAGTACGATTTTCAGCGTATACCCGATCCATCTCCTGTGCTGCTCGGTTACTTTGTGATCAGGAAAAATAATTCGGCTCAAATATTGATGCCACAGCTCCATGCTCGTGTCCTCTGCCAGTGTAACCCCTTCAGGCAGTTCCTTGCGATACTTTTCATCATACTCTGTAATCAGTTCTCCCATCAGGGCAGCCGCCTGCCTGCGGATATCCCCTTCCCGATGAGACAAAAGATCATAAAGAAAATGCAGTGTCATCAGTTTCTGTTTTTGCGTCATATAGGTAGAATACTCTTCAAGAATATTCATATAAGTCCGCAGATTTTTCCACTGTTTTTCACTTCTGGCTGCTTCAATCAAATTACCGAAAGCTGCCTCATTATTGAATTTGTTCATCAGGCAAATATTATGCTCCACAGCCATATATTTAAATCGCTTCACGGTCTCTTCCGGTGACAAAAGCGCAGTATCCTTAAGACGGATTTCTGAAAGTCCGCTCTGATCCAGCCCGCACTGTATACCTTTGCTGATCATATAATCCTCAAAATCCTTCAGCTTGGCATATACCCTCTTATACCGCAGCGTCTTCTTCTCATCCACATTGTCCAGTTTATTTAAGATTACATCAAAAGCCTCCTGTAAACTGTAAAAATGAACAATTTCCTCCCCATCTTCATTCCTGCTGCTTTTCACACGAAAATCTGCATAGATAAGAATCAGCGATTCTACCGAAAGATTCTCCAGTTCCAGATCCCAGGTAGAATGATTCCCTGCAATATGTGCAATCAGCGGCATATGATTCCGCTTTAAAAACTGATCTGTGTAATAATAGTGAAGATATGGGATCCTTCCTGCTTCCTCTCCCTTACAGCCGTATTTTCCTATATCATGACCCGCTGCAGCCCCTGATACCAGTGCCAGATCTACAGGGAGTCCTGCTTCCAGCAGCTGTCTTGCCACATGGAGTGCAACAAAATGTACACCGCAGATATGACCTGCCGTATTGTACGGTGTGATCTCTTTTCCAATCCGCATGAATTCCAAAATATAATGCTGACTGATCCTGCAATTTCTTCATCTTTAAGCAGTTCCATATTTCTAAGAGGTGAAAAACCCTCTGTTTTTTCTTCATAGGCGAACAGGGTGCGCAGAACTTCTAAAAGAAACAGCTTGCCTTCCCGGTATTCCCGCCCGGGCTGCTGCCCCATTCCATCAGGAAACAGTTCCCATATAGTATCTTCATAAATATAAGACAGCCATCCCTGCTTCGGTTCCTCCGAAATCCGATTCAGCGTCCGGCGTGCCGCTTCCATGACTTCCGTACATGTAATGCATCCTTGTTCAGCAAAAAAGGATGCCTTTTCCTTCCAGTTGTCTTCCGCTAACAGAGACAGCATTCTCTGTTTTGACATTCCTGTTTTTCTTAAAAACTTCTTATCTGTTAAGTTTTGTTCTAATTTCCGATATAGTTGAAGTCCTGCTCTTACCGCCAATCCGACCACCTCCTGTTTCCTTTTCATTATGCTATTTTTGAAACTTTTTTACAAGTTTTTGTTAACGTGATTTTTGTCATCTCAAAAATAAGATTTTTCTCAAAGCTGTTTGTATTTGTTCATTTTTCAGAAAATTTAAACTTTCCCACTTGTCCCGGATAGTATTGACTATATTTGGGTAAAGTGCTATATTTAAATTGTCAAAGGTTTATATTTATTGTGAAAATATAAAAGAAAAAAAGAGGAGAAAATCAAATGTCAAATTATGTTGAAAGAGTCATTGAACTTTGTAAGCAGAAGAACCCTGGCGAAGTTGAATTTCACCAGACAGTAGAAGAAGTATTAACTTCATTAGCTCCAGTTTGCGACAAGCATCCTGAATATGAAGAAGCTGCTCTTCTGGAAAGATTAACTGAGCCTGAAAGAGGAATCACTTTCAGAATCGTATGGGTTGACGATGCTGGCAAAGTCCAGGTTAACAAAGGTTACAGATACCAGTTCAACAGCGCAATCGGACCTTACAAAGGCGGTCTGAGATTCGCACCAAACGTATATCCTGGAATCATCAAGTTCCTGGGCTTCGAACAGATTTTCAAAAACAGCTTGACCGGTCTGCCTATCGGTGGTGGTAAAGGCGGTTCCGACTTCGACCCTAACGGAAAATCCGACGGCGAAGTAATGAGATTCTGTCAGGCATTCATGACTGAACTGTACAGACATATCGGACCAAACACTGACGTTCCTGCCGGAGACCTGGGTGTTGGTGCTAGAGAAATCGGTTACCTCTTCGGACAGTATAAGAGAATCGTTGACAGATATGAAGGCGTTCTCACTGGTAAAGGAATCCCTTACGGCGGACTGCTGGGAAGAGCTGAAGCTACTGGATTCGGTATTGTATGGTATGCAGAAGAAATGCTGAAAGCAAACGGCGAAGAAATGAAAGACAAAGTAGTTGCAATCTCCGGCTTCGGTAACGTAGCATGGGGTGCTGCTTGGAAACTTCAGCAGTTAGGCGCTAAAGTTGTTGCATTCTCCGGTCCGGACGGATACATCTACGATCCAGATGGCGTAAGCACTGACGAAAAGGTTGCATACATGCTCGAACTGAGAGGTTCCGGTAAGAATATCTGCGCACCTTACGCTGAAAAATTCCCTAACGCTAAGTTCATCGCTGGTAAGAAACCTTGGGGCGTTTGCCAGGACTTCGATGTAAAAGTTGACCTGTTCATCCCTTGCGCAATGCAGAACGACGTTCGCATGGAAGATGCTAAGAACATCGTTGATTCCGGATGTAAGTTCTACTGCGAAGGAGCTAACATGCCTACAACAAACGATGCTCTCGTTTATCTGATGGACAAGATGACAGCTGTAGGACCTGCTAAAGCTGCTAACGCTGGCGGCGTTGCTTGCTCTTGCATCGAAATGGGTCAGAATGCAGGACACACTGTATTCCAGCACGAAGACGTTTATACTCAGCTGCACCAGATCATGAAGAACATCTACAATGCTTGTGCAAATGCTGGTGAAACTTACTACGGCAACAAGAACGCTCTGGTACAGGGTGCTAACATTGCCGGATTCGAAAGAGTTGCTGAAGCTATGATGGCTCAGGGTTTAGTGTAAATCTTAAATCATTTAAGCTTACATAACTTAACGATTTTATTCAGAGACATCTGTTTTAAACAGATGTCTCTTTTGTTATCATGTTGCCTATATCAGGGTAGAAATTTCAGTCATAAAGTGGTATGATTATAAATAAGGATTACCAGTAAGAAAGGAATTTTAAAAATGTACGAAACAATCAAATATGAAGTAAAAGAAGGAATCGGTTACCTCACAATCAACAGACCGAAGGCAATGAATGCTCTGAATGGCCAGGTTCTTGACGAAATCTTCGCAGCCTGCACAGAGATCCAAAATGACGATGCTGTAAAAGCCGTCATTGTTACCGGCGAAGGAAAAGCGTTTGTAGCCGGTGCTGATATTGCACAGATGAACCAGCTGGATTCTATCGGAGGCAGAGCCCTCATTGCCAAGGGACACAAGGTAATGAACTTTATCGAATCCATTGAAAAACCGTTCATCGCTGCTGTAAACGGCTTTGCTCTGGGCGGCGGCTGTGAGCTGGCAATGGCCTGTGATATCCGCATCGCTTCAGAAAAAGCAAAATTCGGTCAGCCGGAAGTAAACTTAGGTATTATTCCGGGATTCGGCGGAACACAGAGACTTCCTCGCCTTGTGGGAAAAGGCATGGCAAAATATCTCATTATGACAGCTGAAATGGTTGACGCACAGGAAGCACAGCGCATTGGTCTTGTGGAGAAGGTAACTTCCCCTGAAGAACTGATTCCTGCCTGTGAAAAACTGGCACAGACCATCATGTCTAAAGCTCCTATTGCCATCGGCATTGCCAAAACTACTATCAACAATGGATATGACCTGGATATGCGTGCAGCCAGCACACTGGAAATCGAAGCATTTGCTTCTTCTTTCGGTTCCCAGGACAAGACCGAAGGCATGACCGCATTCTTAGAAAAAAGAGCTGCTGAATTTAAAAACAAATAACCTGAAACCCCCGGAGTAAGCGCACCTTCTCACTCCGGGGTTACAATTATCTTTTTTTAATAAGACGAATAACAGCTTAATCCCTTCCATTCTTTTTCTCAGTCCTTGTCCCAACAGTACAGAAGATTCCCCTGCTGTTAAAATAATCAGCAAACCCCTGCACCTTTTCCTGAAACCGGACACGATCCAGTTCCAGTCCCTCCATAGGATAGGCTCTTCCCAGGGAAGCGTATTTTTCTTCTCCCAGGCGCATGAAACTCAGAAGCTGCACCTGAGATATTCTATTCCCTGTTTCATTTATAATAAAGTCTGCTGTTGCTTCCATATTCTCTTCACTATCATTTACTCCGGGAATCACCGGGATCCGAAGAATGATCTCCTTGCCTATTTCCGCCAGCCTTTTTATATTTTCTAAAATTTTCTCATTGGAAATACCTGTATATTTTTTGTGTATTTCCGGATCCATGTGTTTGATATCTGTAATCAGCAGCTCTGCATTGGCCACTGTTTCCTTCACAATGCTCCACTCTGCGCAAAATGTGGATTCCAGGCAGGTATGAATTCCCTCTGCTTTACAGACTTTCAGAAGTTCCTGCACAAAAGCGCTTTGAACCAGAGGCTCCCCGCCTGAAAGCGTTATGCCGCCTCCGGAACTGCGATAATACTCCATATCCTTTCGCACAATCTCCATTGCCTGAGAAACCGTCATCTTTTGCCCCCATTTCCGAATGGCCTCTGTCGGACACACATCGATGCACCTCATACAGTTTATGCATCGGTCACGGCAGATGGAAGCCAGTTTCCCCCCCTGAAACTCCAGTGCTTCCGGTACAGAACATACCTTTTGACAGAATCCGCATTTCTCTCTGCCCAGACATTTTGAGCCATATACGCCCGGCTCCGGCTCCCGGCTCCAGCTTTCCGGATTACTGCACCAGGGACAGCTGAGGGGGCATCCCTTTAAGAACAGTTCTGTCCGGATCCCCGGTCCATCATCGATGGTGTATCTTTGAATATTAAAAACAGTTCCCTCTCTTTCCATTTATTCAGTTCCTCGCTTTCTCATCTTAAGAGTACCAGAAATCATGCGCCCAAACAAGGAAAAGATACGGCGGCTATTGACGAACCTGCCTGATTGTAGTATACCTATTACTGCGAAGCAAAATTGCTTAAAACTGAAAGTATGAGGTGTTTTCTTTGTTAAACGGTATCATCAGCGTATTAGTCGTATTTATACTCCTTGGCGTTGGCTTTTATTTTACAAAAACGAAAAAATGGCCTGCCAATACGAATAAAGTTTTTTCCACTACAGTCGTAAAAATTGCAGCACCTTCTCTGGCTGTCATCAGTATCGAGAACCGATTCACGCCATCTATGCTGCGGGCCGCATTCCAAAACCTGCTGCTTATTGCCGCAAGTCTTTTTATCATGTATTTTTTGGGCAGAATCCTTTCTCGCCTTTTACAGCTGCCTCCCAAAAAGAAAGCTGTTTTTATCACGACATTTACTTTTAACAATACCATGTTCATCGGTCTTCCCATTAATCAGATCGTCTTTGGACAAGAAGGGCTCCCCTATCTTTTTACCTTTTATCTCGTGACAATCGTCAGTTTCTGGAGCCTCGGCGCATATACCTTATGCAGCGCTTCCGATTGTGCAAGCGCTTCCTTTTCTGTAAAAAAAATCCTGAGTCCCGGACTTGTCGGTGTTCTCATCGGCTGCCTGCTTGCAGAGCTTCAGTGGCACCTTCCTCTCATCCTGGAGACAGCACTCACCTACCTGGGAGATATCTGTGTGCCGCTTTCCCTTCTTGTAATCGGTGCCAACCTTGCTGCTTCCGTATCAAAGGGAATCTTCAAATTTACCCTCGACCAGCTTCTTATCCTGGCAGGGAAGTTTATCATCCATCCGCTGCTGATCTGGGGCATTTTCTCTCTTGCAGGCACTGAAGGGCTTCCTCTGAAAGTATTCATACTGACTGCCTCGCTCCCCTGCCATGCACAGACGGCTATTATGGCCGAATATTACGATTTAGAGGGCGAATATGCCTCTAATCTGGTCAGTCTTTCAACACTTATCAGTCTTGTCACAATCCCTTTATATGCCGGTATGTTACTGTGATAAAAATAAAATCGCTCTTTGGATTCCCTTGTTTCCAAAGAGCGATTTTTTATTTAAAAATGTCAGAAGCTAATTTTATTTTATGCAGCAGTCTTTTTTGCGTTATTTCCCAATTCCGTTTGTGCGCCTTTCTCCAGTTTCCTTGTCGCAAACCAGGCTACGGCTACTGCTGTGATTCCTGCCGTTCCTTTTCCTACGATAACAGGCAGAATCATTTCTTTATTTACACTGGCAGTAAAAGCCAAATCATCTCCTATAATAAAAGTTCCACTTACCACAAATGCGGCATTGAGAATCTTTCCTCTTATGTTCATATCTTTCATCATTCCGCACATTGGGATATTATTAGCCATACTTGCGACCATTCCAGCCGCCGCCATATCATTAATACCGATCTTTGATCCCAGTTTCATAAGCGGAGCCTTGAGTTTTTTTGTAATAACACATACCATCGGGAATGCTCCCGCCAGCATAATGGCAATGTTTCCTACAATTTCAAACCCCTCTGTCAAAGGTGCCATTCCCGGAATAATCGTAAATCCGGTAAGCGTTTCTATGATAGCTGCTACCAGTGCTGCTGTAATGATTGCAACTACAAGGTCTCCAAAAATTTTAAACCCTTTAATCATTTTTTCCGGGATAAGTTTCAGTCCCAGTACAATCAGTCCTGCAAACAGTATGATCGGGATCAGATTCCGGATAATCATGCCAAGAGAATAACCTGCTACGAGACCGCCTGCAATACATCCCACAGGTATCGTTGTCACTCCATATAAAATCCCCTGTGCTAAATACTGAAGGTCTTCTTTTTTCAAAATACTGATGGCTACCGGAATGGTAAAGACAATAGTTGTTCCCATCATTCCTCCCAGAATCAGACCGGAAAAGTTTGCCACGTCTTCAGAGGCTGCCATTTCATGGGCAACTGAGTAAGCTCCCATATCCATCCCCAGGAAAGTTCCTGCCATCATAGCCGGATCTGCTCCAAGAAATTCATATACCGGTCCGACTGTTGTCAGAAGTATCTTTGTAAGAACCGGTGCAAAGGACAGAATCCCCAGCATAGATAAGGATAATGCGCCTAAGGCCTGAAAGCCTTCTTCAAATTCATCTGCAAGCCCTAAATTGAATTTCTTCTTGGTTATTTTATCAAACCCTCCTAGAATCATAAACACAACCATGATATCAATAACGATTTGATTAAAACTTAAATGATCCACAATTTCACCACGTCGCTAAAACGTATTTTTTCCTTTCTTTTTTTAATATAATTCTTTATGTTTCTATCTTATCCTATTATTGTTAATCATTCAACGATTAGTTTGCAGTTTAATATGTATTTATTTGCTTTCTTGTTAACAAACTTGCCTGTACACAAATCACTTCTATTATTAATTTGCTGTCGTACTTTTTTTATGATTTATATTTTAACTTCTATTGGTTTTTCACGCCTTTTCAGCCTGGTTTTTTATTTGTTAATTAATTATCACACTTTCACCAAAAAATCCATAAAAAAAGTGATGAAATTCTATCATTTTCATCACTTTTTCCCCGGTCTTTCCTAAAGCTTCTGCATTAACGCATACTTTTTTGTTCTATTTTTTGAAAGCACACGGCATGCCTGCAATGCACTTTCCGCAGACTTCACTTCCGATTTCTTCCGAATCATCGTCTGATGAAGTATACGATGAACCATAATGATTATGCACCTTTGCATTTTTCAGGCAGATTTCATAACATTTTTTCCGGTCATAGGCCTGCCTGGTGAGAGCCCCCGCCTCACAGCGATCAGCACAGATTCCGCATTTGCCTGCCTGTTTGTATATACAAAGTTCTTTTGTCATAGGAACATCGGGTGCAATTTTCAGGTCTGTAACAATACTGCTGATGCGGCCGCAGCACCCCTTTTCTGTAATCAGCATGTTATTGAGGCCAAAAGTCCCCAGTCCCGCCAGATATGCAATATGTCTCTGAGACCAGTCACTGCGCAGAAGTTCTCGATCAAACACAGCTGCTTCCTGCGGAACTCTGCCCCGGATTCCCTCTTCCTTCAGCCGGCAGATCAGCTGCTCATTAATACACGCCAGCATCACATTTGTTTCTTCATAGGCCTGTGCCCACTGAGGAGATGCCAGTCCCGCCGCTGTATTCGTCTGCGCTGTTTCTTCTAAAAAAGGAACAAAATAGGAAATCACGGTCTCTGCACCGGGCAGAATCTGCTCCGGCTGTGCATGACCGGGGGATACAATGCCTCTCAGCTTCGCAACCTTTGCTGCACCGGCAAATCCCACAAGAGGGTCCCCCCACTTGGTAACTGTACTTTTTTCATACGCTCGGATCATATCTCTAATCTGCTCTGTAATGCGCTGTTTTGTACAATCCATTCTTTCACCGCCAAAATCTTCAAGTTCTGCTGAATCGCTTCTGTTTTACAGATCGTAGTACATATCGAATTCCATTGGTGTTGGCATCATTCCCTGTTTCTTTGTCTCTGCCCGCTTGTTTTCCAGCCAGATTTCAATCAGTCTTTCCGGGAATACACCGCCTTCTGTAAGGAATTCATGATCCTTTTCTAAAGCATCCAGAGCTTCATCCAGTGTTCTTGGCAGACTTTGAATCTTTTT
>CAUWJW010000079.1:0-10682 GCA_963558985.1 uncultured Clostridia bacterium
GGGCCAGCGTCAGCACCAGAACATCATCCTCTATGCGATAGACAAGCAGCCAGTCTGGGATAATATGACATTCCCGATGACCTGCTCCATCACCGGACATCCTGTTTGGAAACATTTCCGCATCCGGAATGATCAGACTGATTGATGTGGCATTCCCGAAGAAATTCATCGAAAAATTCAAGGGTCCTAAGTTTGGTGTAGAAGGCCTGAGAGAAGCAATCGGTGTAAAGGACAAAAACAGACCGCTGCTCAATGCCATGATAAAACCGAATATCGGCTGGACGCCTGATGAAGGAGCCGAACTTTTCTACAGAGCATGCAAGGGAGGAGTAGACGTAATTAAAGACGATGAACTCATGCTGGCTGACGGCCCGTTCTGTCCGCTGGAAGATCGTGTGAAAAAGTTTATGGAAAAAGAAAAGCAGGTCTACGAGGAAAAGGGTGAGCACAGTCTGTACGCCGTAAATGTAACGGACGAAACAGGAAAGGTAAAGGATAATGCGTACAGAGCGCTGGAAGCCGGAGCCAACTGTCTGATGGTAAATGTATATACAGCAGGCCACGATACACTTAAGATGCTGGCAGATGATCCAAATATCAATGTGCCGATTCTTGCGCATGTAAATTATGCGGGAACAATGGCTGCATCCACCTACACTGGTGTGGCTGCACCGCTGCTGGTAGGAAAGATCACACGTCTTGCAGGGGCTGACTTCCAGATAAACGGACATCCTTTCGGCAAGTTCCCGGTATCCTACAAGATGTTCTACAGAAGCTTCAAATTCTTCACCCAGCCTTGGTGGCATATCAAGCCGATGATGTATGCCTGCTCCGGTGGAACAACGCAGATGGCAGTAGAGAAGATCGTCAAAGAAGTAGGAACAGATGTCATGCTGGCAGCAGGCGGAGGCGTTCATGGTCATCCTGACGGCAGTGAAGCCGGGGCAAAATCCATGAGACAGGCCATAGATGCGGCAATGGAGGGAATCCCTGTGACAGAATATGCCAAAACACATGCTGAACTGGGAAGAATGCTGGCATTCCTGGATCCTGATTTCAGGAAAAACTTTGAACTGATGAAATAAGCGCAGGGTTTAACATGTTGAAAGAGAGGCAGAACTTGCATAAAGATATCATTTTCGTTGATTTTGACGGCACCATAACGACAGAAGATACATTGACAGGGGCGATACGCCCCTTTGTATCTGAAAAAGAGTTTTATGAGAAATACAAAATGATGGAATCCGGAGAAATGACTCTCAGCCAGGTGGTTCGCTACGCTTATGACGGAAGACCTGCGGAGTGGATTCCCCCAATGCTGAACTATATAGATACCGTGAAGATACGGCTGGGCTTTCCGGAATTCCTGGACAGAATGGAGGAGCTTGGCGTACAGGTAGTTGTCATTTCAGGCAGTTTTCGACAGTTTTCCGAGAGGAAGCTGGAACCTTATGTGGAAAAGATTGCAGCTCTTCATGCTGTAGAACTTACCGTGGAAAAGGGCAGCATCCATCTGGTATCTCATTATGATGACGGAAGCGAACTGCTGAAGAAAACAGACGTTATGGCTTTCTACGATTATGAGCGTGCCATCGGGATAGGTGACAGCTATACAGACAAAAATATGGCACAAGCCGTTGATTTTACATTTGCCCGGGATGTACTGGCAGAGTATCTTGATCAGATAGGAAGATCGTATCTGCCGTATGAAGATTTTTTTGATGTAGCAAAGGGTATAGAGAAAATCGTTACAGAGAAGTCCGCGCCTTGAGAAGCATCTCGAGATAAGACTTTCTGGTCGTATTTTCTTTTGGAATCCCCAATTCATGAAGCATATGAAAAAGGCGGTGAAGGGCATCGTCTTTTTCTTTTTGTTCGGGGACAATTGCTTCCAGTTCAATATAGGGAGGGAGCCCTTTTACCAGATCGACACATAAGGTGATTCCATCTGCCGATTTGAATTCTCGTCTGTTTTTGCTCACTGTAAGCACAGGAGAATATCCGAGGGTTTCCAGAATCGTGCGGACGGTTGACGCATCGCCTACTGTTGTTTCATATTCCTGTCTGGTGCTGGATATCCCGTCAAGCTTAGGTCCTTTGTATGTGATAAAGGCTGTGCGGGTTTCTTCTTTTCCGTCATGCCTGCAACTGCAGCTTCTGATTCTGAGCGCCTCATCCGTATCCATAAAATTTCTGTCAATGCCATTGTAATAGGTATCTGTTTCTATCAGTGTCCTGTCATAGGAAAATCCCAGGGACAGTGCTCTTTGAACAGCTTCTTCTGCAGAGATTTCCTTAAGCGATGCTTTTAGTTCAACTTCATACATAGGTATGCCTCCTTTTGTAAGGTATGTTAGGATGATTATACCATCCACAGACGTTTTCTGACAGATAAAAAAAGAAGCATGGGTGTAAGTATGCCCACTGCTTCTTCTTTTGTTTCTTCTTTGCAGAACGATATTACGTAATCTGAAGAGATCCTTTTGCATTCATCAGAAGTGTTACCACATCCGGTGCATTGATGAGCTCAAAACGCGGATCCATATCTTCCGGTGAGAACCCGTTGTGGATGAGGCATGCGTTGCAGATGCACACCTGCCCGCCCAGTTCGAGGTATTCCTCAAGCTGACCGCCTACTTCTTTAAACGGTGCGCCGATGTCGATTCCTTCTGTGGCACCCGGCTTGCCCAGTTCCACAGCCTCTACCATCAGAATCAAAGTAGCGCTGTGGCCCTGCTTTAAGGCATTCAGCCCCATGACAACGGCTACTGTCAGATTGTTCGGGTTTGCTTTTCCTTCAAATAATGTAACGACAAAATCTGTTGTACGCATAATTGTATCCTCCTTTTATTTCTTCTTTAGCCCAGCATTGCCAGAATATCCTGCTTCGGTCTGGCACCTGCCGCCTGATTTACAACCTTGCCATCCCGGATTACGAAAAGGGATGGAATACTCATTACATTGAAACTTGCAGCAAGCTCACTTTGCTCATCTACATTAATTTTGGCAACTTTAACCTGCGGATTTTCCTCTGCAATTTCGTCCAGTACAGGGGCAACCATTCTGCATGGACCGCACCAGCTTGCCCAGAAATCTAACAGTACAGGTTTATCACTTTCTATTACTTCCTTTTGGAAGTTATCCATTGTTACATGCATAACTGACATTGTCTTCGCCTCCTTTTATTTTCGTATCTTATGGTTCTATCATAGCCTGTTTTGCGCAAATGTTCTGTGACAATGTCACAGAAGACGAAAAATATTTGCCAAAAAAGCAACAGCCCCCACAATGTATCTGTAAGCAGAAACATTGCGAGGGGCAAGGAGTGCTCCTATGAGCCAAACAGATTCAGAGTGATGATACTGATAATTATCAGTATCAGGGCGAACACTCCGATCTTTGTTATTTTCTGTTTATAAATAAAATAGCCTACAATAGGGGTTACCACAGTTCCCACTGCACCCCAGGTAGCGTATCCAATGCTTAAATCAATATCAGCAAGACAAAGGCCGAAGAAAAAATAGCTGAACCCATATCCGAGGATACAGACGATTGTCGGCTTTAAAACCGTAAAGCCTTTTGTTGATGTAGTGACTGATGCAGCAACCAATTCACATGCGATGGAGACTGCCAGTAAAAAATATGTAAATGCCACGTTTATTTTTCCTCCTTTGGTGAGCCGTAAAGATTAAGGAGAAAAACGCCGATGACCATTGCAGTGATAGAGACCCGGCCGACGATCGTTAAATGCTGGTCAAAGAGTACAACACCCAGAACAGCACAGGCGATGGCGCCGGCAGCAGTCCAGGTAGCATATCCCACTGCCAAATCAATGATATGAAGGATCTTGGAGAACAGGGAAAAAGCTAAAAAATAGCAGACAATCAATATAATGGTAAGTTTCTTATTCTCAAAGCCGTTGCAAGCTTCCAGGCAGGCGGAGCCTATAATTTCAAACACAATAGAAATTCCAAGGACTATATAAGCTGCCGGTTTTGATACATGTAACATAGAAAACTCCTTTCCATTCATTACTGATATATATGTTATAGAGCTTGACGTAAAGTCAGAGTCAAGGGAAAGGAGAGACTGTTTTATCATTTTCAGCAGGCTTTTGTGTGTTTTTTTATGAATCAAATGAGGGCAGCTTTCAAGGAAGAAGGTTTTTATATACAAAACTTTACCGTTGCGTAAAAGTCTGTTTTTACCAGGATTCCATGATTTCCAGATCCGTCGTATCCTCCTTTACGGGGAGCAAAAGCTCTGTAACAAATAAACTGCTGTCTCTTGTAGAGTAGATGTCAAGGACATGGCGCTCCAGACAGTCGCCCCGAAGGGCAAAATTATGACGTCCGGCCCAGTCAGCGAGCTTCACATAGGTGTTGCCTATGGTATCCATGCTGCCGAAGTGGTAGGCGCATACTGCATTAAATCCGCCGAAAGATATGGTATTTTCCAGGCTGCTGCTGTTTTCGTACATGATTTGAAGAAGCCTCTGCCGGGTGTAGGTGTCCTCGGCACGTTCCTGCCAGGACCAGTAATACAAATTGAAAGAACCTCCCACATCAATCATAGAATGGCCGTCCTTTTTGGATTTAGTGAAGTACTCAGTCTCAATGTAGATCTCAGAATCCTTTTCATCCGCTGCACGTTCTCTGTCGTAGTGAAAGCAAAGTTTTTCGGGGATGTACTTTATGCAGGGGGCAAAAGCCCGGTGTCTCAGCGCATCTTTTCCCTCAATGAGCAGAGAACACCATCCCTTCAGGCTGTCAAGCCGCTGATAATCCTGCTCGATGCGGCTTTGGACTTCCTGAATTTTTTTAAGAAAGAAGCCCTGAAACATATCCAGATCATCATTGATGAGAACTTGCCGGATTTCTTCCAGTGTAAATCCCTGGTCTGCCAGGTAGCGGATTGCCTGTACTGCCCGCATGGTGGAGATGGTGTAATAGCGGTAGCGGCTTTCTTCTGAAATTTTGTCCGGCCGGATCAGACCGATTTCTTCATAGTATCGAAGCATGCGGGCAGAAACATCGCATATTTTGCTCGCCTGCCCGATGGAATAATATTTTTCTGATTTTTTCATCGTGATTTTGCCCTCCTTGCAGCCTATTATACCTTATAGGGAGAAGGAATTTTACGAAAATATAAAGTCTGCTTTATATTTTCATAAAGTTGATTAAGATACTGCCTTGAAATTTATGTTATAATAACAAAAAAGTAAAATTCCGGGAGGTAAAGGTATGACAAATTATTATGGTACGTACAAATTAAACAGCAAAGAAGCAAGAGACGGCTATCTGAAAGAAGTGCAGGAAAATGGCGTGGTTGAAAAATCCAGAGCAGAAGAAGGATGCATTCGGTATACCTACTTCTATCCTGTAGAATCAGAAACAGAGCTGTTCTTATGGGAACAGTGGGAAAGCAGAGAGGCGCAGAAAAAGCATACACAGCAGCCGCACTTTGCCCGCCTTGGAGAACTGAAGGAGAAATATGGCGTAACAGCAGAGATTCTGGTGGAAGATCAAGAAATTGCAAAATAAAAAAGCCGGTTCGCTGTAAAATTTTGGATTGTTAAGAAAATATGTTCCAAACAGAGCGTTTTTGAATTTGTGTAACATAGAAAAATCCTTTTTTTAGGAGATTAGCAGAAACTAACAACAAAATTATAAACATAAAACGCATACACACCACAAATTAATGAGTCGTTCTGCTTTTAAAGGCAGTTTAAACCTGATTTTTATGGGTGGAGTGGCAAAGAAGTCAAGTATTTGGAACATAAAGAACATAACTTAGAAATAATAGAAGCAAAAATGCCGGTTTCCGCATACTGAGCGTGCAGGCGCCTACATGAAGGAGGCTTCCGGCATGATGCACGGTAGAAAAAGCGTTGATTTTCAACGCTTTTTCTCACCTTTATTAAAAATATAATCGGCAATTAGGGCTATAATGGGAATAAAAAAGCCCAGTATAAACCCAATGTTAAATGTCTGCTCATCAGCTGTGAATAATTCAAAAAGAAGTGTCCCGCTTATCATTGCAGATAAATAGGAAATAAAAATAAAACCTATTATTTTCATAACTCTATGCATACATTCCTCCTCATCCTGCAGTAAAAAACATCACTTCCAAGAAGCAATCTGATTTCCCGACTCCTCAAAAATCCGGCAGCTCTGCTTCACCTGAACGATTCCCTGCTCTGCACCCTGCCTGCAATACACCTTATTATTGAGAACCTGCACCTTCCCAAATCGGGAGATACATTCTTTCTTGCTTTTATCAAAATATCCCATAATATGAATCCCGTTGCGGTTTCCCCATACCCGGTTTCCGGAAATAAGCAGAGAAGAACCTGCCATTTCTTTCGGTGCTTTCCCGCAGAGTGCAGCATGAATCCCAATGGTATGGGAATCGCCTTGATCTGCCCGCACAGCTTTCGTCTTTATAGTATTATCTACAATCTTGCCGCCGATGACATTAAAATAAGACAGAGCCTCCGCAGTAGTTCCGGTAAGGGTGTTTCCTTGAATCACAATGTTTTTGTGAAACTTACTGCGCCACTTGTTGTTTTCGGAGTTTGACCAGTTTACCCCCACAGCACGGGCGCCGGTTACCGTGTTATTAATAATAGAAACATTCCGGCAGGTCTGCCCCTGAACATACTTTTTCCCAAACTCAGCAATCTTTGGTGCAGTCTTTTTCGTAGCAAGATCGATCTGAATCTGCTCCTCCTGACATGTCTTTGGATTAGAACCGATGGCAAAGACTTTGGAATTTTTAATCGTCACATTTTTGCAGGCGATAATTTCAATGGCATGGCCGCGATAATTGGCGTTGCAGTTGATTCCATCCATAACAAGACCGTTTACATAAGAAAAGGCAAACAGACTGCCGGTACGGCCTCCTTTATCCGGACTTCTCCATTTTCCTCCGATGACAGAAAGGTTTTTAAGCTTTTTATTGGGTGCACCGAAGATGATATTGCTTTCTTTTTTTCCGATCACAGTAGCGCCTTTTGCAATAATCGTCGTATTATTTCCCGGGCGCAGAGTTCCGCTGAGAGAAATTTTAGAACCCTTTGGGATAACCACCGTTTTTTTCTTGTTTCCTGAGATGAGATGCATCAGATTCCAGTAGTTGGTACTGGCATTTTTAGACGGGATCAGCACCATCTGGCGGGAACTGTTGTACCGGGCAATGGTTTTGCCGTTATACTTAACAGCCTTTGATGCACCATGCACCTGAGATGTGTGAAAAACGGCAAAAAACAGGCAGAATACACACAAGAACACAAACAGGACATGCCGTTTTTCTTTTGTAGAAATTTCATAATTCATAGATAGATCACTCCTTCTTTTTCCTTTTTTCTCCATTTTAACACAGGCAGCGTTAATTTTCCATGCAGATTTAAAAAGAAACAGGCAAGCATAAAAGGGTCTTTCCTATGCTTTCTGCCTATAGAAAAGAATTCGATATAAATATTTGCTCCATAAGGAAAAGAAGTTTATAATAACTTTCAGGAGCAAGAAAAAACGAAACTTATCTTTAGAAGCCGGGGGAGGACAATGATAAAAAAAGACTTTAACAATATGCTGCTTCCTGCATTGGGAGTGGGAATGATGCGGCTTCCCACAGAAGGTGAAGGGGAAGTTCCCATTGATGAAAAAGAGACAGAAAAAATGATAGCCTATGCCATGGAGCATGGTGTCAACTACTTTGATACGGCGTGGGGATATCACAAAGAAGAATCCGAATGGATGGCAGGCAGGCTGCTGTCCAAATACCCACGGGAAAGCTATTTTCTGGCAGACAAATTTCCGGGATATGATCTTGAAAACATGGACAAGGCAGAAGAAATTTTTGAAAAACAGCTGGAAAAATGCCAGACAGATTATTTTGATTTTTATATGTTTCATAACGTCTGCGAATTAAACATTGATGCATATCTGGATGAAAAGAACGGAATTTTGCAGTATCTGCATAATCAAAAGTCGCGAGGCCGAATCCGGCACCTTGGATTTTCTGTCCACGGAGCATATCCTGTGCTGCAGAGATTCCTGCAGCAATACGGAGCGCACATGGAGTTCTGTCAGATTCAGCTTAATTATCTGGACTGGAAATTTCAGGATGCAAAAGCGAAAACAGAGCTGCTGAAAAAATATGAAATTCCTGTATGGGTTATGGAGCCGCTGCGGGGAGGATACCTGGCGAATCTGTCTGCGGAAGATGAAGCGGCTTTAAATAAGATACGGCCCAAGGAGACTGCTGTGGAAACGGCGTTTCGTTTCATTCAGGCACTGCCGCAGGTCAAGGTGACACTTTCCGGAATGTCCGACTTTGAGCAGCTGAAAGAAAACATCAGAATCTTTGAAGAGGAAAAACCTTTAACTTCCAAAGAGATGGAGCAGCTGCTTCATCTGGCGGATGATATGATCAGCAAAATCGGAGTACCCTGTACAGGATGCAGCTATTGTGTGAATCACTGCCCGCAGGGACTGGATATTCCTAAACTGCTGCAGATGTATAACGAACACCAGTCAACGAAAAACGGGATCAGTTTTATCGCACCTATGTTTTTATCCACCTTGCCGCAAGAAAAAAGACCGGCAGCATGTATCGGATGCGGCAGCTGCGAAGCCGTCTGCCCGCAGCAGCTGAAGATTGCTGAGACACTGAAAGACTTTGCCGCAAGTCTATAAGAATAAAGGGGGTATAGAGAAAATGAGGACCCAAAGCGGACAGACTGCCCTGAACCGGCCGCTCAAGATCGGAGCAAAGACTGCAAAAAACCGGTTTTGCATACAGCCCATGGAATGCTGTGACAGTGACGGAAAGGGACTGTTTACAGGTACTGCGGTTAAACGATATACAGATTACATGAAAGGGGGAGCCGGGATTGTAGTGATGGAATCGGTTACGCTGCAGTATGAAAGCCGCAGCACAAAGAATCAGCTTCTTCTAAATCCGAAAGATTCAGAAAATAGGAGAGCCTGGGAAAAATTCATGAAAGAGCAAAAATCCCAGTCCCCGGATACCATCTTTCTGGTGCAGCTGAATCATGCAGGAGAATTTGCTTCAGACACCTTTTCTGAAAAAATTTGTGTAAAGCCTCATCCTGCCTTTGGCGGGAGAAGGGTAGATGCAGCTTATGTGGATCATGTTATAAAGCAGTATATAGAGGCAGCCCGTTTTCTTTATCAGATTGGATGCGACGGGGTTGATTTGAAGTTCTGCCACGGCTATCTGGGATCGCAGATTTTACGGCCATATAATGATCGTGAATGGAAGTATGGAGGCAGCTGGGAAAACAGAAGCCGGTTTGCCTTTTCTATCTGTGAGGGCATTCGCAGAGCAGTGCCGGACAGGCACTTTCTGGTGGGAGCAAAAATTTCTGTTTATGAGGGAATAACCGGGGGACAGGGGCATAAAGGTCCTGCATCCGACCGGATTGATGTATCTGAATCCATTGCCCTGTGCCGGGGACTGGAAGCAAGAGGCGCTGACTTTTTTATAGAATCTCTTGGGAACGCCCGCCTTGCGTGGTCTTTAATGGCACCGGGACCTGACAGCCGCAATCTTGTATATCTTCATTTGGCAGCGGCGAAACTGCTGAAAGAAAACCTAAAGCCTGAAACTGCAGTCATTGGAGGAGGGCTTTCCGTTTTAGGAAGAGAATGCTTTTTTTCAGTGATTAATACTGCCGTAGAAAAAGGGATTTTCGATGCAGCTGCATTAGGGCGCCAGGCGCTGGCAGATCCTTATCTGCCACAGAAATACTTACTCGAAACAGGGGAAGCGATTCATTGGTGCAGATGCTGTGATCTGTGCGGAAAGTTGCTGGCGGGGCAGGACAAAGTAAAATGTGTTGTTTACAATAATGAACAATAAAATATAAAAATATATGATAATTTAAGAATTGCCTTGTATATTGGAATTTTTCGTATATTCTCATCCCTATTGCAAATAGGCTGTGGGTCGAGTAAAATAGTACACGTACGTAAAGGCCGTACATATACTGTTTTATTGATAGAAAGGTGGTAGCAGCATGGATGTAAAAAAGGTGTTTGTAATAGGCGCCGGGTTCATGGGATCCGGTATTGTCGAGAATGTGGCAGCCAGAGGGCTGGAAGCTGTTGCATATGATATCTCTCCAAGACAGCTGGAAGTGAGCAAAGCCGGTATTTTAAAAAGCCTGGAAAAACAGGTGGCCAGAGGCAAAATCGATGAAAAAGAAAAGGATGCGACCATTTCCAGAATCAATTATGTAAGCGATCTTTCCGTGTGCAGACATGCAGATGTGATTATTGAAGCGGTAGCGGAGAATAAAGATCTGAAAGTGGGCATCATGAAGGAAATCGAGGAACATGCAAAAGATGAGGCGATTGTTGCCAGCAATACTTCTTCTATTTCCATTACATCTCTTGGAAGTGTATTTTCAAATCCTGACCGTTTCGTTGGAATGCATTTCTTCAGCCCTGTGCCGAAAATTCCTCTAATGGAGATTGTCAGAGGCTATCAGACCGGAAAAGAAGCGCTCGACACTGCCAGCCGGCTGGGAGAATATCTGGGGAAGACCTGTATACATTCGGAAGATGAGGCTGGATTTATTGTAAACAGAATGCTGCTTCCAATGCTTAATGAGGCATGCAACCTGGTAGAACGAAAGGTCGGCAGCATTGAAG
>CAUWJW010000080.1:0-10562 GCA_963558985.1 uncultured Clostridia bacterium
CTCCGGCGCCACATTTTCGGGCATATCTTTCCAATCTCAGCAGCGGAGTACTTCCAATAAGCTCTGTGATATTTTTCTTTACGTTCATATTCCCCTCCTAAAATTCTCCGTAATCAACAATTTTTCCGTCCTCCAGAGTCAAAGTATAACCATGCCCCGGATCAGGGATCCATTTATAAAAATGTTCTTTTCTGCCTGGAAAAGATTTTTCCATAATCGCAGCAATCGTTCCCCCGTGACAGATCATTGTGGTAACAGCAGCTTTTCCATTGTGGCGGACAGACAGTTCTTTCAAACGATGCTTTCCGATGAGAGTCTTAAGCCCTTTGTGTATGCGCGCAGAGAACTCAGATCTGCTTTCTCCGCCGGGACTTTTTTCCGTCCCGCTCTTATCCTCTGCCCATTTTATAAAGCCCGGAACATCCTTTAGTTCCTCATAGCTCTTCATTTCAAACTCTCCGAAATCCATCTCCCGAAGTGCATCAATGGTTTCATGCTCTTTTTTTCCATAAATCAGCTCCAGCGTCTGCTCTGTCCGTTTCATGCCCGTTGTGTAAAAATCACCGTTTTCTGCACCGGGATAAATGTTCTCTTGGACTAGTTTTTTTAAAGATTCGATTCCCTCCTCAGCCAGAGGAATATCTGCTGCTCCATAATAAAGCCTCCGTTTATTGCCTTCTGTTATTCCGTGCCTGATCAGATTAATCTGCGATTTTATCTTCGCCCTGTTTTGCTTGATCCTCTGCCCCAACCCGCAAAAAACCCGCGTTACGGTCATTGCTTCTTTTGCCAGATATACAAGTACCCGACCTGTCATTTCCCGCCAGATCCGATTCTCTTTATCGACAGGAACCACTCCCTGAGAAATATCTGTGCAGATTACAATCTTTGATTCCAGGCACTCCCGTTTTTCCTCAAGAAAAGCCCTTGCATCTGTCCCGCTTCGCACACAGGCCAGAGTAAAAAGTTCTAGCTTATCAATCGTATCTGCAGAAAAATCCAGCTCCGGCAGGTCTTCCCTGCAAGTAAATACTTGCTCTGCAGAAAAATTCTCTTTTGCGTAATCCAGTTTGCCCTGATAGGCGCCTCCTATAATCAGATCCATACTATTCTACTGCAAGGAACAGGACAGTGGTAAGTTCGGTCCATACCAGCATATATCCTGCAACATCCCCGCTCATTCCTCCTAATTGTTTTCTTGCATAACTGCCGCTCAGCCAGGATGCGGCCAGTCCGCAGACAGCTGTCAGCATGCAGCTCCATTGCTTCTCATACAGAAAAAACGCTCCTCCTGTCATGATCCCTGCTGCCAGAATCCAAATAAACAGCAGCGAGCCCCTGTATATGCGGTTCTCCCTTTTATTAAATACAGCCTTATACTGGCTCGATGAAAGGGGCGGACAGGTAAGCACCGCTTTTGCCGATGATGCTCTTGCAAGAATCGGCAGAAAGATCAGACACCAGATATCCCACTTTTCTCCGTTTTGTATTATGGTCCACATAGCGGAAAAAAAGAGCAGAAACAGCAGTGTTGTAGTAATCACAGCAAATGCCCCTACATGCGAGTCTTTTAAAATCCGCTGCCGCTCCGGCAAAGAGCGTCTTGATAAAATCGCATCATTGCAGTCCATAAACCCGTCCAGATGAATAAAGCCACTGGCTGCAAAGGGATATGCAGTCATCAGTGCTGCAAAAACGGGTGCCGGAACAGTGCAAAGCGCCATGAGCCTGCACAGACCGTACCACAGAATTCCCATCATCCCGCCAATGAGAGGAAACATAACCAGCATCCATTTCCGGGCATCTTCATCCCATCGTCTGCACGGACAGGGAATTACGCAAAAATTTCCCCATGCCATAAAAAATCCGTTTATCAGTTTCATGATCGCCTCATTTCTTTAAAAGAGATGCAGCTTCCGAAGCAGACTTCTAACACTTTGTCACATTTGTGTGCGAGGGCTCTGCCGCAGTCTGCCAGTCCCTCTCGGTAACTCTCTGTTAGTTTATCATACTGCAGCGCATCTGAACAGACAGTGTCTGAAACAAAAATGATGTTTCCTGCGGCTTCTGCCAGTTTTACCAGTTCCGCTCTGACTCTCCGGGGCGCCTGCAGATCCGGCGCTTCTCCCGGCGGAAACATTTCATTTGACAAGAGAGCAGTTACACTGTCCAGAAGGAATACACCATCCGGGTCTGCCTGCTGCAGCACTTTACAAATATCTCTTCCTTGTTCAATGGTAATAAAACCCCAGCCTTCCCGCTCCAGAACATGCTTTTTAATCCGCTCCCGGTCTTCTTCATCGGTCGGAATCATAGTCGCAATATAGTAAAGCGGTACCTTTTTTTCTTCTGCCTGCCGCTTTGCCTCCTGCTGCGCATAAAAAGACTTACCGTTTTTCGCCCCGCCACTTATGAATACATGCATCAGAAACAGCCTCCCTTCCGGATTTCTTCCAGATAGTCATCGTTAATCTGCGCTTCTTCAAAGGTCGCCATACGATTCATTGCATTGCAGGCGCCTTCTATAATTTTAAATGCCAGCGGGCATCCGCTCCCTTCTCCCAGACGCATGTCCAACTGAAGATACGGCTTTAGCCCCAGCGCTTCAATTGCCAGATCATATCCCGGCTCACATGATTTATGGGAAGCAAACATATACGCTTCGCATCCCGGCGCCAGTCGTGCCGCTGCCAGAGCTGCCACTGCAGAAATATAGCCGTCGATAACCACAGGAAGTCTCTGGACAGCTGCGCCAATAAATGCACCTGCCATGGCCGCCAGATCGAATCCGCCTGATTGTGCAAGAACAGACAGAATTGCCTGTCCGCCTGACTTTCTCATGGCTGCATCTACAATCTGCCGTTTCCTGTCAATGCTTTCATCTGTAATACCGCCGCCCCTTCCGACTGTAACAGCTGCCGGTTTTCCTGTAATTGCAGACAGAACGGCTGCACTGGTAGTGGTATTTCCAATTCCCATTTCTCCGATACCGAAAATCTGACAGCCCTCTCTCTTTACAGCTTCGGCTGCTTCCAGACCGATTTCTACCGCTTTAAGCGCCTGTTCTCCGGTCATGGCATCTTCCCGGGCAAGATTCTTTGTTCCACTGGCAATCTTCCGGTCAACAACCTTATATGTATCAGAAAACATCTCCCGGGTATACAGTCCCTCCGGCACTTTCCCTTTAATTCCTACATCTATAATCAGCAAATTGCTTCCAAATCCCTCACATAAGGCGCCCACGCCAGTCAATCTTCTTGTGAAATTAATGGTCTGCGCCAGTGTTACACTCTGAGGCGCCGAAGAAATGCCTTCCTCTGCCACTCCATTGTCTGCGCACATAACAACAACACAGCTTTTACGGATTTCATTTTTCACCTTTCCTGTAATTCCGGCCATCTGAACAGAAATATCTTCCAGCAGACCCAAACTTCCCGGCGGCTTGGCCAAAGCGGCCTGCCGTTCTGCCGCCTTTTCCCCGGCCTCTTCATCAAGTCCTTCTATGGATTCGATTACCTTCTGCAATTCTTCATATGTCACGCTTCTCCTTCCTTTCTGTTCCCCGCCCGGTGAAAATGCAGCCCTGTTTTAGATTATTCTATCAACGGAAAAAGTGAAAGTCAATCCCGGCAGAACGTCCCCGCCCTATTTATCCTTGCAACTTTTATACAAAACCGATAAAATAAACTTGTTTGTAATTTTGTTAAGAAAGGATATGTTTTTTTATGAGTAAAAAATTAAAAGGCAACTTAATGCTTCTGCTGACTGCACTGATCTGGGGTTCTTCTTTTGTTGCTCAGCGTGCAGGTATGGAATATATCGGACCTTTCACCTTTAATGTCCTGCGTTCCCTCATTGGCGGACTGACTCTGATTCCTGTGATTTTAATTATTGGAAGGAGCAAATCGCCCGAAGCACAGGAGGCTAAAGATGCATCAGAAAGTCAGACCCTTGAAAAAGACCGCAAAACACTCCTTCTCGGCGGAGTCTGCTGCGGCCTGGCTTTGTTCATTGCCTGTTCCCTGCAGCAGGTAGGCATCGTCTATACTACAGCCGGAAAGGCCGGTTTTATCACAGCGCTTTACATCGTACTGGTTCCTATTCTGGGAGTTTTTATTGGAAAAAAAGTGCGGCCCATTATATGGTTCTGCATTGTTCTTTCTGTTGCAGGCCTTTATCTCCTTTGCATGAAAGATGGTTTTTCCCTCAGCAGAGGAGACTTCCTGGTGCTTCTCTGCGCATTGTTTTTTTCTATCCACATTTTGGTCATTGACCATTTTTCCCCAAAGACAAGCGGGGTCAAGCTGTCCTGCATCCAGTTTTTTGTATGCGGAATTCTGTCCCTTATCCCGGCTTCTGCTTTTGAGGAATTTAACTGGGGACAAATTCTAAGCTGCTGGGTACCGATTCTCTACTCGGGAGTTTTATCCTGCGGCGTTGCCTATACCCTTCAGATTGTAGCGCAGAAGAATACAGAGCCGGCAGTTGCGTCTCTTCTTCTCAGTCTGGAGTCTGTCTTTGCTGTCATTTCCGGCGTACTGATCCTGCACGAAAGCATTACCTTAAAAGAATTCTGCGGCTGCGCCATTATGTTTATTGCCATCATTGTTGCGCAGCTGCCTTCAAAAGAAGAGCGGCTGGCAGCATCCAGTTATGAGGAGGTATAATTATGATAACCAGAGAGGAAGCTTTTGCACTTTTAAAAAAATATAACCGGGAGCCTTTTCATCTGAAGCATGCCCTTACAGTGGAAGGGGTTATGCGCTATTTTGCAGAAAAAGCAGGCTATGACCCGGATTACTGGGGTCTTGTTGGTCTGCTCCACGATATTGATTTTGAGCAGTATCCTGATGAACACTGTCAAAAAGCGCCGGAGCTTTTACGTGCTGGCGGATTTGATGAGGATTTTATCCATGCCGTATGTTCTCACGGATATGGTCTGTGCAGCGATGTGGAGCCTGTCCATGAAATGGAGAAGATCCTCTTTGCAGTAGACGAGCTGACAGGACTGATCGGCGCCTGCGCTCTGATGCGCCCTTCTAAGAGTGTACAGGATATGGAGGTCAAATCAGTAAAGAAAAAGTTTAAAGATAAAAAATTTGCAGCCGGCTGTTCCCGGGATGTGATTCGGCAAGGGGCGGAGCGTCTGGGCTGGGAACTGGACAATCTGTTTGAAGAAACCATTTTTGCCATGCGCACTTGTGAGGATGCGGTCAATGAAATATGAAGAAAAAATTGCTAAGCTGCAGTCCGTTCTGTCCGGTTACGGCCGCATGGTCATCGCACTTTCCGGCGGTGTAGACAGTACTTTCCTGCTTCTTATGGGCAAACGTGTACTGGGCGATAAGGTGGCTGCCATTACTGCCTGCGCGCCTAATTTTGCCCCCGATGAGCTGCAGGACAGCGAGGCTCTGTGTGCCAGAGAAGAAATCCCCCACATTAAAGTCAATCTGGGAGACGAAATACTGTCCTCTTTTTCCCATAATCCGCCTGACCGGTGCTATATCTGCAAAAAAGCAATCTTCAGCCGGGTCATTGCACAGGCAGAAATAAATTTTCCGGGCGCGGTCATCGCCGATGGCACCAATATGGACGACATGCAGGACTACAGACCCGGTCACAAAGCACTGGCTGAGCTTTCCATTGTCAGTCCCTTAAAAGAGGCCTGCCTGACAAAAGCAGAGATTCGCCGGGGATTAAAGGAACTGGGGGAACCTGTCTGGCAAAAACCGGCATTTGCCTGCCTCGCCTCACGCATTCCTTATGGCCAGACCATTACCCCGGAAAAGCTGGCAGCCGTTTACCGGGCCGAATCCGCCCTGCGTAAGCTGGGATTCAAACAGGTACGGGTCCGTCACCATGGCTCCCTGGCCAGAATTGAAGTGGAACCGCAGGATCGTACGGCCTTTTTTGATCTTTCTTTTATGGATGAAACGGTTCGTCTTGTAAAGGAGGCCGGTTTTCTTTATGTAACACTGGATCTTGCAGGCTACCGGATGGGAAGCCTGAATCAGGAGATTGAAGATAAGAGGTGAAAAACTATGCAAATTTTTGATGATTTTGTCGCTACAATTGCTGCTCTTCGTGCAGAAGACGGTTGTCCCTGGGACAGAGAACAGACACATGAAAGTCTGAAGGAATGTCTGGTTGAGGAAACGGGAGAAGTGCTTGATGCCATTGATCAAAAAGATGATGAAAACCTTTGCGAAGAGCTGGGTGATGTGCTTCTGCAGGTCGTCATGCATGCGCAGATTGCTGCCGAGGAGGGACGCTTTACCATTGAGGATGTCGTTCGGGGCGTAAATGAAAAAATGGTGCGCCGCCACCCCCATGTATTTGGAGATGAAACAGTCGGCTCTGTAGAAGAAGGTCTCGACCTCTGGAAAAAGATTAAAGCACAGGAAAAGCAGAATAAGGCTGCCAAATGATTTCAAAAATAAACCAAGACTAATTGTTATCCGGCAACAGATAATAATGATATGAGTATTTTTATTTTTACAATCGGCGCTCTTGGATACGGACTGATTGAAACACTTTTTCGGGGCTATACCCACTGGACCATGATGCTGACCGGCGGCGCATGCCTTTTGACTCTATCTTATTTTAACCGGCAGTACAAAAATATGTCTGTTTTTTTTAAGGCTGCAGGCGGTGCTTTCATTATTACCGTCTATGAATTTTCTGTCGGTCTCATCGTGAACTTGTGGTACGGCTGGAATGTATGGGATTATTCTATGCACAAAGGAAATATCCTGGGTCAGATCTGCCCTCTTTTTACATTCCTCTGGTTTCTTCTTTGCCTCGGTCTTGCTCTGTTTTCCAAAAGCATCGCCTTTGCGGCGCAAAAAATCCGTTAAAAAACTCTCCGGCCATTCCAAGGATATGGTTCGGAGAGTTTTTGATTAAAAGCTCTTTTTATTTCCAAAGATCTGTATTGTGAATTCCAAGCTTTTCTGCCTTAAATACAGGGTTCAGTCCCTGTGATTTCTGTTCTTCATAGTCTTTGAGCACTTTGATGGCAATGCCGCCCAGAAGCACGATAGCAATAATATTTACAGTAGCCATCAGTCCCATGATAACATCAGCAAGGTTCCATGCAGTCTGCAGGTCATTCTGCGCTCCGTAGAAAATCATCAGGATTGCCAGAATCCGGAAGATAAACATGAACACCTTATTTTCACTGATGAACTTGATATTGGCTTCTGCATAAAAATAGTTTCCGATGAGGGATGTAAATGCAAACAGGCAGATAGCCACTGTAATAAAGTGAATTCCCACTTCTCCAAATACCGATGCCACAGACTGCTGAACAAGCGGAATGCCGTTCAGGTCGCCTCCTACGGTATACTCATTGGTCAGAAGTACAATAAAGGCAGTTGTTGAACAAATCAGCAGGGTGTCGATAAATACAGACAATACCTGCACCAGACCCTGTTTTGCCGGGTGGCTCACATCTGCTGCTGCCGCTGCATTCGGCGCTGAACCCATACCGGCCTCATTAGAGAACAGTCCCCGTTTGATGCCCAGCACAACACAGGAACCTGCAAATCCGCCAAAAATAGACTCCCAGTCAAAGGCTTCTTTCATTACAATGCCCATAGCCTCCGGCAGGTATCCGATATTCATAAAGAAGATAATAAGTCCGATCAGAATATAAAGTCCTGCCATAATTGGCACCAGAATGGAAGAAATTTTACTGATCTTGTGGGTACCGCCGAAAAATAAAATAGCAGCTGCAATCGCTACAATAACTCCAATAATCATAGGCACATTGGAATTTGCAAAATCAGGAACATAATATTCAAAGGCAGATGCAATATTAAAGGACTGCAGCCCGTTAAATCCAAAGGCAAAGGTAAGAATCAGAAGCACCGCAAAGATAATTCCCAGCCATCTTGCACCCAGTGCTCTTTGAATATAGTAAGCCGGTCCTCCTTTGAAGATCTTTCCGTCTCTTTCCTTGTAAACCTGTGCCAGCGTACTTTCAATAAATGCAGATGCACTTCCCACAACAGCCATGATCCACATCCAGAACAGCGCTCCCGGTCCTCCCATAACAATGGCTGTGGAAACGCCTGCAATATTACCTGTCCCTACTCTGGAAGCAGTGGCAATCATCAGTGCCTGAAAAGAAGAAATACTGCCTTCTTCCACACTCTTTTCCCGCACCACTTTCAAGGATTCAGGAAACAAACGGATCTGTACAAATCTTGTCCTGACCGTAAAATAAAGGCCTACTGCAATCAGTACTACAATCAGGAATTTGCTGTACAGGAAGTCATTTGCATCCATCAAAAAATCTGAAAACCATTTTTCCATGTCTCTGTCCTCCAACAACTAAATTTCTCTTTCATAAACGATTTTTTTCTTTTATAATAATTATGCAGAGATATTCTGCACACTTCATATAATGTATCATATATGTACAAGATAAGTAAAGAGTTTATATGTAAGGAGACCCATATGTCAAAATTTAATTTTAAAATGTTACAAAACGGGAGCGATATCCGCGGAATTTCTCTCAGCGGTTTCGAGGGCAATGTTCCCAATTTAACCGATACAGAAGCCGAACGGCTTGCCGCAGGCTACTTGCTCTGGCTGCATAACAAAACCGGAAAAAAAACAGAAGATCTGAAGATTTCTATCGGATATGATCCCCGTCTTTCCGGACGTCACCTGCGGGACGGTCTGATTCGCGGATTCGGACCTTATGGTGTGACCATCTTAAACTGCGGACTTGCCTCCACTCCGGCCATGTTCATGTCCACGGTTTTTCCGGAGTATGATTGTGACGGTGCCATTATGATTACCGCCAGCCACCTTCCTTACAACCGGAACGGGTTCAAATTTTTTGATAAGCAAGGCGGTCTCAACAAAGAAGATATTGCCCGGATCATCCGGTTTGCTGAATCTGATGAAGAACTGCAGGCATTGGGTGCACCCGCTTTTCTTGATAATCAGATCCGCATTTTCGGGAAAAAAGGTTATCCTTCTCAAGATACCCCACTGATGGAAACTTATGCTGCCCACTTGCGAAAACTGATCCAAGAAGGTGTCTCCCATCCGGACAATTATGAAAAACCGCTGTCCGGTCTGAAAATCGTTGTTGATGCCGGAAACGGAAGCGGCGGCTTTTACGCACGGGATGTGCTAGCTCCTTTAGGGGCAGATATCAGCGGCAGTCAGTATCTTGCGCCGGATGGAACGTTTCCCAACCATGCGCCTAACCCTGAAGACCGGGAGGCGATGGAGGCAGCTGCTATCAAAACCCTCTCTTCCGGTGCAGATCTGGGATTGATTTTTGATACGGATGTAGACCGTTCTGCTGCTGTGGATCATCGAGGACGGTCAATATCCAGAAACGGGATTGTTGCCATGGCCGCTGCCCTTATTGCAGACGAGCACCCGGGTACTACTGTAGTCACTGACAGCATCACCAGCGATGCTCTGACGGTTTTCCTTGAGGAAAAACTGGGGCTGAAACATCTTCGATTTAAGCGTGGATATAAAAATGTAATCAACAGGGCTGCAGAATTAAACGCAGAAGGAACCGACTGTCAGCTGGCCATTGAAACGTCAGGCCATGCCGCTTTAAAAGAAAATTACTTCCTGGATGACGGTGCTTATCTGGCAACAAAGATTGTCATTAAAACAGCGCTGCTCCACCTTGAAGGAAAGACCCTGGACAGCCTGATTGCAGATCTGCAGCAGCCTGCCGAAGCAGTGGAAATTCGTATTCCTATCAGCGATTCCGACTTTGCCGCCTATGGCGACAGGATTCTTGAGGATTTAAAAGACTTTGCAGAAAAAGAAGAGGATATGAAAGTTGTCTCTCCAAATTATGAAGGTGTCCGCATCTCCTTTTCTCACGGATGGTGCCTGCTGCGCAAGTCCCTCCACGATCCAATCCTTCCTCTGAACGTCGAATCAGAGAAGCCGGGAGGCTGCAGCGAAATCCGGGAACGGATCAAAGGCTTTTTATCCGCTTATGACAGACTGGATTTATCCTCTATGCAGTAAGGAGCAGTTATGATGAAAAATTTTATTACTTGCGGTCAAATGAAAATTCTGGAAAAGCGGGCAGACGAGTCAGGTCTCTCCTACTATCAGATGATGGAAAATGCCGGCTCTACTGCCACTTCTCTGATTCTGAAAGAGTGGGGGCATCCTGCTTCTGGCTCTAAATTCCTTCTGTTCTGCGGCAAAGGAAATAACGGCGGCGACGGATTTGTTGCCGCCAGACTGCTGGCAGAACTGGGAGGCGCGGTAACGGTAATCTTAGTGGACGGACCGCCTGTCAAAAAAGATGCGGTCACTAATTTTGAGCTGATTAAAGACAGACTCCCTGTCATTGATATGACTCAGACAGATTCCCCTTTCATGGAACTGCACGACAGGCCGGATGTAGTGATTGATTCCATATACGGCACCGGCTTTCACGGAAATCTGGCGCCAAACGCCTTAAAGGCTGCTGCCTTTATTAATCAGCTGGGCAGAGAACAGAAATCTTCCGTCTTCTCTTTAGATATCCCTTCCGGTCTGGGAGGCGATGCCGTCAAAGA
>CAUWJW010000081.1:0-10546 GCA_963558985.1 uncultured Clostridia bacterium
CTTATGCTTCCTTTGCGGCGACCAGATGCAGCGACCAGGTGAAAGTAAATATGGCGTACATGAAGCTGCCGGTAAAACTGGTAGGTTTGACTGCCGGTCTTTCTGCCGGGATCCTGGGAGCGACGCATATGAGTTATGGCGATATTGCCGTGATGCGGGCAATGCCGAATCTTACGATTTTATCCCCTGCAGACTGTACAGAGACGGTGAAAGCGGTAAAAGCGGCTTCAGCCTGGCAAGGACCGGTTTACTTGCGCCTGACAGGCGGAATGCCTGCGCCTGTTGTATACAGGGAAGATTATGAATATGAAATCGGCAAAGGCATTGTATTGAAAGAAGGGGAAGAAATTGCGGTAATTGCAGCAGGAAGTATGGTATATCGTGCAGGCAAAGCGATTGAACGATTAGAAGCGGAAGGCATTTCCTGCGGTCTGATTGATATGCATACCATTAAGCCTCTGGATACGGATTTGCTGGATAAGCTATGTGAAAAATACAAAATGATCGTGACTGTAGAAGAACACAGTGTGATTGGCGGGCTGGGAAGTGCTGTTTCTGAATATATAGCTGATAAAAGAAAGATTCCGCTCAGACGTCTGGGCTTATCAGATGACTATGCTGCTGCGGCTGAATATGAATATTTGATAGAGAAGAGCGGGCTGTCGGCAGAAGGCATTTATGATTCTGTCAGGCAGTTCAGGAGAGGAGTGGCAGATGGCTGTCGATGTGGTTAAAAATGTAGCGATAAAAGGCATTGCAGCTGCAGTACCGCCGCATATTAAACGGTCAGACGAGTATGCGGACATGATCGGTGAAAAGGCGGTTCAAAAATTTATTGAGACAGTGGGGATCCGTCAGAGACATATTGGAGATGGAAAAATCATGACCTCGGATCTGTGCTGTGCGGCAGCAGAGGAACTGATCGGAAAGCTTCAACTAGATCGAAGGGAAATCGATGCTGTTATTGCTGTAACGCAGACAGGGGACTATATCGCCCCGGCAGCCGCCTGCATCCTGCAGGAGCGACTGCAGCTTTCCTGTGATTGTATGGCTTATGACATAGCTATGGGATGTTCAGGATATGTTTATGGACTGTATAATGCAGCCGCTCATTTACAAAATGGGCATATAAAGAAAATCTTACTTCTTGTAGGAGACAGTCTGTCTTACATGGCTTCTCCTTATGATCATGGACAGATGATGCTGGCAGGTGATGCCGGTACAGCCACATTACTGGAATATGAAGCCGGAGCAGCTGATATGCAGTTCCTGTTTCGGACCATAGGCGCAGGATATAAAAGCCTGATTGTCCCATACGGCGGATATAAGCATAAATATGGATGCGCACAACAGAAAAAAAGGGAAGATGGGATTATTCGATCGGATTATGACACCTTCATGGATGGTGTAGAGGTTTTTAAATTTTCCATTAAAGAAGTGCCTGCATCCTTTCAGGATTACTTTAAGGAATATGAATCAGGCGAGGCAGATTATGATTATGTGATTTTTCATCAGGCAAACAGATTTATCATACAAAACATAGCAAAGAGACTTAAGATCCCTGCAAGTAAGGTGCCTCTTTCTTTAGAAAAGTATGGAAACACAAGTTCCGCAACCATCCCGCTGACTTTATGTGACTTCTTTGGAGATAAAAAGAAGGAGGAAGCTTTCCAAAAGAAAAAAATTCTGATGTCCGGATTTGGCGTAGGACTGTCTGTAGGAATCGCAGGACTGGAACTGGATCCCCAGACATGCTTTCCTGTGATAGAGACAGATAAGACCTTTGATGACAGGATTGACGAACTTCATCAGAACATTTCATCGTTAATAGAAAAGTGAGGATAATATGAGCAGTTTAGAAAAATATATCGAGGCTTTTACAAGTACGCTTGAGGTAAAGGAATCAGAAGTTGAATGTTTAGAATACCAGAGCATCCCTGCATGGGATTCGGTGGGGCATATGGGCCTGATTGCTGTACTGGAAGAGGCATTTGACATTATGATGGAAACAGAGGATATTCTTGCGTTTAGCTCTTTTGAAAAAGGCAAAGAAATCATGAGGAAATATAATGTGGAAATTAAGTAGCTTCGGCAAGCGTACTGCATTAATAAAAGAGAATGGGAATCCGATTTCCTATGAAAAATTAAACCATGATACGGAGGAGCTGAACAGGAGAATACCGGAGCGCTGTCTGGTATTCAGCCTGTGCAGATCCTGCTATGGATCAGTTTTGGGATATGTATCTTTTTTAAACCATCGTGTTGTGCCGGTTCTTTTAGATGCAGGCATGGAAAGGGAGCTTCTCTGGAATCTGATCTGCTTGTATAAGCCGCAATACTTATGGGTGCCGGAAGATCAAAGTGAATCATTCTGTAATAAATCAGGCTATTGCCGGGATGCAGATATGGGGGGTTACACACTTATTCAAACGCCTTTTGTGCAAGCCTATCCACTGCACCGGGATTTAGCGTTAATGCTGACTACATCAGGCTCCACCGGCAGCCCGAAATTGGTCAAACAGACGTATCGAAACCTGATCTCCAATACAGAATCTATCATACAGTATTTGCAGATTGATGAGAACGAAAGAGCAATTACAACATTGCCTATGAATTATACTTACGGGCTTTCCATTCTGAATACACATTTATATGCAGGAGCTTCTGTTGTTTTAACGGAAAAAGGGATTATGCAGAAGGATTTCTGGCAGCAAATGAAAAATTGCCATGTAACCTCTTTTGGAGGGGTTCCTTATACATATGAAATGTTAGAGAAGCTGCATTTCTTCAATATGGAGCTGCCGCATCTGCAAACGATGACACAGGCGGGAGGCAAACTGACACCGGAACTGCACAGGAGATTTGCAGAATATGCCGAAAGAAGCGGAAAGCGCTTTATTGTTATGTACGGGGCAACAGAAGCCACAGCAAGGATGGCATACCTGCCTGCACAGAGAGCTTTAGACAAGTGCGGGAGCATGGGACATGCCATTCCGGGAGGAGAATTCTGTCTGATTGATATGAACGGCAGGCAGATTGATGCTCCCGGCGAGATCGGCGAACTGGTATACAAAGGGGATAATGTGACTATGGGATATGCCCGGAGCGGAGAGGATCTGGCTAAGGGGGATGAGCGGCATGGAATCTATTGTACCGGAGATATGGCAAAGCGGGATGAAGAAGGATTTTATTATATTACGGGAAGGAAAAAAAGATTTTTAAAGATTTTTGGAAACCGCATCAATATGGACGAAATCGAACAGCTGGTGAAAGCTTCTTTTGATAATTTAAGCTGTGCCTGTGGAGGTAAAGATGACAGACTCTATTTGTTTATTACAGAAAAGTCTCAGATAGAGGAAGTCAAATCCCTGCTAATAAAGAAAACAGGCATTCATCATACGGCGATTCATGTAGCATATGTGGAGACGATTCCTAAAAATGAATCAGGGAAAACCATGTATGCTGCGCTGGAGAAATACTATGACTGAATATAGAGAAATCTTGCAGTATGGCCCTTTTGAGGTTGAAAAGGCTGAAAAGGAAAACATATTGTGCCAAAGGCTGAAGGAACTTACGCAGTTTCATTATGCCGGGTGCAGCACATACAGGCATATATTAGATGGGCTGGGCTGGGATCCCGAAGAAATAAAAAGCTGTCATCAGATACCGTTTCTGCCTGTCAGTCTGTTTAAAACCATGGAGCTTTTAAGCATTGACCCAGAAGATATATTTAAAACCATGACATCATCGGGAACATCGGGGCAGGCAGTATCCAAAATTTTTCTGGATAAAACAACAGCAGGAAACCAGCAGCGGACGCTGGTAAAGATCGTAGGAAATTTTACCGGAGCATCCAGAATGCCAATGCTGATTATTGACAGTCCGGCTGTTATAAAAGACAGGAATTTGTTTAGTGCCAGAGGAGCCGGAATAATGGGTTTTTCCATATTTGGTACAGATCGTACGTATGCGCTCCATGAGGATATGTCGATCAATATAGAGGCCATCGACCGCTTTATGCAAAAGCATAACAGGCAGCGCATCTTTATCTTTGGTTTTACATTTATGATCTGGGAGCACTTTTATAAAGCGCTTGTTGCCCGCAATTTGAAGCTGGACTTTTCAAATGGAGTGCTGATTCATGGAGGCGGGTGGAAAAAGCTGGCGGCTGAAGCGGTTTCTTCGGAAACATTTAAGGAAAAATTATCAGCACTGACAGGGATTCGTCATATACACGACTATTACGGTATGGCTGAACAAACGGGAACCATATATATGGAATGTGAATACGGGCATCTGCATGCAAGCACGTATTCAGACATTATTGTCAGAAATCATAAGGATTTTTCTGTCTGCAAAACAGGGGAACCGGGAATTATTCAGACGGTATCTGTGCTGCCGGAGTCTTACCCGGGACATTCTCTTCTTACAGAAGATGAGGGAGTTTTAATAGGGGAAGACGATTGCCCATGCGGGAGAAAAGGAAAGTATTTTAAAGTAATTGGAAGACTGCAGAATGCAGAGATAAGGGGGTGCAGCGATACTTATGCCTCTCAGTTCTGATGGTATAAACTATATAATAGGCTCGGAGCAGACCGCAGGGCAGATGCCGCAGCTGAAGGCGATGCGTCCTTTTGAGCCTGTGACCCTTGATTTTTTGAGTGCTCTTTCTAAAATTCTGCTTAAGACAGGTGCCGATTATCCGGATGTTGCAGCTTTTGGCTTTTGGTGCAGAAGAGCCTCCCTGGAGCAGATGAAAAAAGAAGCGGGAGATTTGTCGTACAGATTGGGGTGCGGGATCGTATTTCACAGCACACCATCTAATGTTCCAGTCAACTTTGCCTTTAGTTTTGCAGCAGGTTTACTGGCAGGGAACGGGAATATTGTGCGCCTGCCGGCAAAGGATTTCCCGCAGGTGCAGATTATCTGCGATGGGATAAAAAGCCTGATTGCAGAACGATATAAGGAACTGGAGAAGTATATTTGTTTTATCAAATATACTTCGCAGAAAAAGGTTACAGATTATTTTTCAGAGTTGTGCGATGTAAGAATGGTCTGGGGCGGAGACATGACTGTCCGGAAAATGGAACAGTCGCCGCTGCAGCCTCGTGCTTTTGAAATTGATTTTGCAGACCGCCATTCAATTTGCATCATTAACGCAGAGTATTATTTAAGGCTTAGCGAAAAAGAGAAGCGAAGGACTGCAGCAGATTTCTATAATGATACATACTTATCAGATCAGAATGCCTGTACATCTCCGGGATTAATTGTATGGACAGGAGAAGAGAAACAGCAGGCACAGAAACAGTTTTGGAACAGGCTGGAAGAGCAGGTTCTGGAACGATATGATTTAGCACCGGTACAGGCAGTTGGAAAGCTCTCGGCATTCTGCAGACTGTCGGCAATGAAGGAAGGCATAACCTTGAAGAGACACTTAAATAATGCCATGTGGGTCATTGAGGTGAAAAATCTTTCTTCCGACCTTATGGAGTATAAGTATCACAGCGGTTTTTTCCTGGAATATGAAGCTTCAGGTGTGGGAGAGCTTTCTCCGATTCTGAATAAAAAGTGTCAGACTGTTTCCTGTCTTGGAGAGGATAGGAAGGGGCTGGCTGAAGAAATTATGTCCATGGGTGTGCGTGGGGCAGACAGGATTGTTCCCATTGGGAAAACAATGGACTTTTCCTTAATTTGGGATGGGTATGATTTGTTAAGAATACTGTCAAGGAAAATTGATGTATTTTAATTAAGGAGAGAGAAAAATGACATCATTTTATAAGCTTATCAATAATAGTTCAAAGTTATACCATTTACTTGAAGATGATATCTCCAGAAGTGTTTTCTGGATGAGGCTTCGCTATGATATGGATCCTTCTTTTGATAATATGCTGCTCTTTTCCAAATTAAACGGCAGAACCAAAGAAAATCAGGAGATTTCACAGCCATTATGGCGGACGTATTTCTCGCAGATGAATGAAAGAAACAAAAAAATCATTCTATATGGAGCAGGAGCGTGGGGCAGCATTTATGGGAATGCGATTGAAAGAGAAGGGTACTCCTTCTTTGCCTACTGCGATCAAAATTATGAAAAGTTTAAATCTGGATTTGAGGGAAAACCGGTCGTTCCACCGCAGTATTTGTTTAAAAATCAAGAAGACTGTTATGTGATGATTGCAACGATGTTTTTTGCTGATGAGATTTATGAATTTTTAATCGGACACGGATTTCCGAAAGATCATATCCTTCCGTTTTTTTATGATCCGCAATTACCCGTTTCAGAGCTGCTTGAAAAACAGTATTTTGACTTCCCGGAGCTGTATCCAAAAGACACGGCATTTGTTGATGCAGGCTGCTATGACTGTGCAACTGTATTGCGTTTTGCAAAGTGGAGCAAGGGACAATACAGTAAGATATTTGCATTTGAGCCGGATAGAAGGAATTTTCAGCATTGTCAGGAGGTAATAAAGAAAAACCGGGATTTATCAATAGAACTCTTTGAAGCCGGTGTGGGTGAGCGTTCTGAAATTGCGCAGATTCAGTTAATGGACAGCAGCAGCTGCAGCCGCATTATAGAGGATCCGGCATCGCATACGGCTCGTTTAGAAAGTAATCGTGATGAGGTTCAAATTATAGCGATTGATGATGTGGTTGAGGATACGAAAACAGGGTTTATTAAAATGGATATCGAAGGGTTTGAGTACCCTGCTCTGCAAGGAGCCAGGAGAACAATTATGAGAGATAAGCCCCTTTGTGCCATCTCAGTTTATCATAAGCCGGGGGATGTTCTGGCTGTTATGGATTATCTTCATGAGCTGGTACCGGAGTATCGCTTTTGGCTGCGTCATTATTCTCCTGCCAACAGCGAGACGGTATTATATGCGGGAGTGAACTAGGAAACAAAAGTATCGGAGGACAGCATGCAAGCAATTATCTTAGCAGCCGGAATGGGCAGAAGGCTGAAAGAACTGACAGAAAACAACACAAAATGCATGGTGAAAGTCAATGGAGTGACCTTGATTGATCGGATGCTGCACCAGATTGAGCGGCACAATCTGTCACGAATTATTATTGTAGTTGGCTACCAGGGACAGAAATTGATGGAACATATTGCAGAAATGAAGATTAAAACGCCGATTCATTATGTCAATAACCCTGTCTATGATAAAACCAATAATATTTACTCCCTGTCTCTGGCAAAAGAGTTTCTGTGTGAGGACGACACACTGTTATTCGAGTCGGACTTAATCGTAGAGGACTCTGTGATTGATATGCTTTTGGAGGATCCCAGAGAAACACTGACGCTGGTAGATAAATATGAAAACTGGATGGATGGGACCTGTGTGAAACTGGGAGAACACGATACAATTAAAGAATTTGTTCCCGGAAAAGAATTCAAATTTGATGAAAGTAAAGAGTACTATAAGACAGTAAATATCTATAAGTTCAGCAAAAAATTTTCCCAGACGCATTATGTGCCTTTTTTAGAAGCATATACGAAGGCGCTGGGGGACAACGAATACTATGAACAGGTACTGCGAGTGATCACCATGCTGGAAGAGCCGGGGATTCAGGCAAAACGCCTGGAAAATCAGCTCTGGTATGAAATTGATGATATTCAGGATCTGGACATTGCTTCTTCTATTTTTATGCCCGATGCGGAAAAGAAGGTGGGGCTGCTGCAGAGCCGCTTTGGAGGGTACTGGAGATATCCCAAGCTAGTGGATTTTTCCTATCTGGTCAATCCGTACTTTCCGCCGCAGAAACTGATGGATGAGATCAAGGCGAATTTTGAAAAGTTATTGACCCAGTATCCATCAGGGATGCGTGTGAATTCACTGCTTGCTGCAAAGAATTTCGGGGTTCATCAGGAAAATATTATTGTGGGAAACGGTGCTGCAGAGCTGATCAAGGCTCTGATGGAAGGATTATCGGGAAAAACCGGTGTGATTCAGCCGACCTTTGATGAATATCCGAATCGGTATGCTGTACAGGAACTGGAAGTATTTGTTCCTGAAACACAGGATTTTTCCTATACAGCAGACGATGTGACTGCCTTTTTTAAGGACAAAGAAATTCAGAATCTGGTTATCATAAATCCGGATAATCCTACCGGAAATTATCTGTCGCACAAAGATTTGCAGGATCTGATTGCATGGACAAAGCAGAGGGGAATTCTTCTTGTAGTAGATGAATCTTTTGTGGATTTTGCTGAAGAGGCAGATCCCACTCTGATTGTGCAGGAAATTCTGGAACAGAATCCGCATCTCTTTGTTATGAAGAGTATTTCCAAATCCTACGGTGTGCCGGGGTTGCGGCTTGGTGTTCTTGCATCGGGAGATACCGAAACGATTGCCCGTATGAAAAAAGATGTGGCCATTTGGAATATCAATTCTTTTGGGGAATTTTATATGCAGATTGCTGAAAAATATAAGGAGGATTACAGGGAGGCGCTGGTAAAGCTTCGTGAAGAGAGAAGCCGGTTTGCAGAAGCGCTCAACCGGATCAGCGGGATTACGGCACTGAAATCGCAGGCGAATTACATCATGGTTGAGCTTACCGGGGGCATAACAGCAAAAGAAATGACCAAGCGCCTTTTATTTGAATATAACCTTTTTGTAAAGGATTTGTCGCAGAAAGTCAAGAGAGAGGGGAGACAGTTTTTGCGTTTAGCTGTCCGAAATACGCAAGACAATAATAAGCTAGTGACTGCTTTGCAAAAGGAGATGAAAAGTGCAGAAGCAACAGAAAGATGAAATGCTTGCTGTGAATCCATCCAATTATTACATTTTCCGTGCAGTTTATTACATTTGAAAGAAAAAAGCGAAAAATCATATATCATAAATTCTGAATGCCTACTGGCAAAACAACAAAGGAATGTGATGTTTATCCTTCATAAACATTAAGCAAGGAGGTAAGGATGGTTATGAAAATTCGCCACAACATACCGGCACTGAATGTTTGCCGGAACAATTACAAAAATCGGGACAGCATAGCAAAAAGCCTTGAAAAACTAAGCTCCGGATACAGAATTAACCGCGCCTCAGACGATGCGGCAGGACTTGCCATTTCAGAAAAAATGAGAGCACAGATTACAGGACTGAAGCAGGGGCAGCAGAATATCTCTGACGGAATTTCATTAGTGCAGACGGCAGAGGGTGCTATGGATGAAATGACGGCTATGCTCCACCGTTTAACAGAACTGACCATTCAGGCATACAATGGCACCTACAGTAAAACTGACAGACAAATGATGCAGGAAGAAGTAGAACAGATCATAGAGGAACTGGGCCGGATTGCAGAAACGACGAACTTTAATGGAATCCCCCTGCTGAAGGGAAATCCGGTATCTACTGTGACCATCAAACCGGATACACCGGTTACAATGATTCTGAAAGAGGAAGTGCAAAAGAAGCTGCCGTCATGGCTTCAAGTGGATGATAAGCTGGAAGTGCATGCAGGATACAGACGGACTCATGTTTCAGAAAACGCAGGCTGGTGAATATATCTACTATGGTCCCAATAAAGGCGAAATAAACGGATATAAATGGGCGGGGGATGTATTGCCGCAGGGAAGCGATGTGGAGTGGACACAGACGCTTTCTGATAATCCAAGTGCCAAAATCGACTTCAGCGCATTGGCGAACTCTGCAGATGCAAGGACGCTGTATAATAATCTTTTTGATCTGATTGGATGCAGCATCGGAATTCCTTGCGGAACTTGTAATGATACGTATTACGGCATCGGTTTTGGCGGAAACGAAAATGGATATAAAGCAACAGCCGGGAACCTGACAGGAACAAATTTAAGCGCATCAGGAAATTTTGACTTATCAGAATGGAAGGGTTTTAAAGATGATAAAGGAAATGCCGTTAACTGTTTTGAGAAAGCCATGTCCCTGGTACAGCGCCATGCAGCTGCAGACCCATCGGTTACAGATGCACAGAAAGCACAGGAAACAAAACAGCTGGCACAGGAAATTGCAAAGGCTCTTCGGGATGAGAGCTTCAATCGTATGGAAAGTGCGCCTGGAGTGGATACGCATTTTGACAGAGCAATTAAAGACGGCGAATACAGTATCATAGTTTATGACTACAGAGATGACTCAAAGATGACAGATATACATGCAGCAGATGCAGCGGTCAAAACAGAGGGAACAGCATATACAGAGATTTCTGTAGAGTATATGCCGGAAGGCGTTACGGTAGATGTTGTTTCTCCTATTGAAATTGTATGCAGTGTAGAGAAAAGTGATGTAATACCCATTGAACTTCCGGATGTTACATTAGAAAAGCTGGGACTGCTGCATTATAACGTTGCACATTATGACCGAAAAGAACAATACAGTCAGGAATATCAGCAGAAACTGGATGCCTGGGAACAGGATTATCACTATGAAACGGTAAAGAAGACAGAAACTTATGAAGTTGTAACTTTACTGAAACCGGCCATCACCATTCCTAAATATGTAAATGGAGAGCAGGTAGGTGTCGATGTTCTGCAGCCGGCAGAATACAAGAAGGAGACACGGACGCGAGAAATTCAGTA
>CAUWJW010000082.1:0-10193 GCA_963558985.1 uncultured Clostridia bacterium
GTTCCGGCTATTCCGACGATAAAAAACTTATGAGATTTCACTGGACTGTACCTCCCTCAATTCTTTACTTAAATGAGTTGTAATATTTTTATTATTTCTTATCCATTGAGCTAACGAATAGAATGATGGTGCTAATAACGGTAAATACTGTCGTGAAAAAGAATAGTCCTTCGGGGTAGGTAATTGACCATGTTACAAAAAGTCCCTGCACTAAAATCAATACAATTGAAAAAATCCCCAGCAAAATGCCTGATAAAAATTTCATTATGATACCCCCTTCGTTAAACTGGTAGTGTCAAAAACTACCATATTGCTAAATACTAATTTGAACTCATATTGATAAATTCTAATTATAGCTTTTAATCGCAGTCTTTTTCGTTATAGTATCTTTTTTTACGCCATCTTTATAACAATATAGTGTCGCTTTCATATAATAAGAATCCTTTTTTGTCAATTTAAAACTCTTCTTAAAAGTAAATACCGTCCCTACTCTGTCCAAATACCGGTCATAAGTTTTGATACTTTTCCCGCTGGAATTGATTACCTGTATCTTCCCTTTAACAGAAGTAATACTTCCGGATTTCTGCGCTGCAACTTCCGCAAAACAAATAGCTTTATCCCCCTTAATTGAGAGACCTGCCGTAGCATAAGCTGCTGATACATAAAATGGAACAATTTCCTCTCCCGAAGAATCAACTTCAATTGTACCTGCTGTATCGACCTCTTCCACAGGCACTCCATCCACTACCGCAAAACAAGAACTTATAGAAAAAACAAATACACACATAAGAGCAACCACAAACAAACACATTCTTCTCATAAAAAATCACCTCCCGATTTCGTCTTATACTATATAAACGAAATACAAGTGGTGATTTGTGACCGAATTATGAAAAAAATCAAAAATTATTTTAGACTGCTTCCAATACGCACCATCGTTTCCTCATCTAAAGTGGCAGTGATTTTCATGTACACCCCTTTTTTCTCCCAAATCAAAACATGCGTCCCGCCGGAATCCAGGTAGTAGCCTTGGCAATCGCCGACAATACAGGATTTTTTCTCTGTGCTTTCCGTGTCAAAGGATTCCTCCATATCAGAATCCGTGATTTGTAACAGATGAATCGCATCCCCCTCTTCGTTCTTATAAATAAGTTCTGTCCCAATTCCAATATCCTCTTCGGAAACTTTCTCATAGCCTTCGGGCAAATATGTCGGATAAAGAATTTTCGCCTCTGCTGGCTCTGTTCGGCTCAAATCGCTATAACCTACCTTATCCTCAAAGAAAAAACCAAACAGTTTTGCACGTACTGCGTCGGAGGAAACGGTCGTAATACCTGTCGCAAGTAAAATCCCAAATAGGAAGATGGCGCAGATCTGGCGCAGATGCCGTCTCCGCTTCTTGGTTTTATCTGGCCCTGCAATCGGTATTGATACTCTCTCTGGCTGCTCTTCCGGCTCCATTGCTTTTTCTCTGCTCTTTGCCAATTCTTCTCCCAGAAGCTGTAAGAGTTCTTCAGCTTTCTTCTCTTCGTTATCCATTTGCTTTCCTCCTTTCCTTTATAATTTCCGCCAGATGTGTCCTGGCTCGGGACAGGCGTTTTCGCACGGCATCGGGACCTATCCCTAATAGCGTGCTGATTTCTTCATCGCTAAAATCATTTCCATATCGCAGGCAGATGATATCCTTATCCATTTCTTTGAGTTGTGATAAATATTCCTGCATCTCTTCACTAAATCCATAATCGGACTCAAAAACGTCAAAGTCGATTTCTTCCCCTATTATATTAACGAAATCGGACACATCATTTGTGACCAATTGCTCCATTTCTTTTTGCTTTTTTCGAAAAACATCGAGTGCCGTGTTTTTTACGATCGTATAAACAAAGTTGGCGCATCGTCTGGAATCGATATCGTCAACCATATGGATGTTTTTTATGATTTTAACCATCGCATCCTGCACCACATCATCTGCTTCATTGACATCCTTTAAAATCCCAGTGGCGATCTGCTGCATATTAGCTTTATAACGTTCAAACAGCGCTGTTATTAAACTGCCAGTTGTTTTAAATTCAGATGGAGCCATCATTTTTCTCCCCTATACATTCTGCTAATAGATATCGTAACAACTGTTACTTTAAATTTGTTGTAATCAGGCGGCTCAATTATCATTTGAAGCCTTGCCTATATCTTAACATGTTCTAGCAATTCCCTACAAGGAAAACAACTTTACGCTCTCAGTGTTCATACATTTGAGAGTTGTTTTTTGCGTACATAAAAAGGGCATCGCATTAACGAGCAAAAAACGTTGATATGCTCCCTTTTTCAGCGATTGAGGGAATGCTGTCAACCCTAATTCCAGTTTCAGTGCGATATACTGCTGAAGGTTTTTATTTGCGGCCAGCTTTTCCGGTGCCAAGTGTGCGGGCATGGAAGTTTAATATTATGTGACCAATTTTTAATTTTGAGTCCATTATACCTGGATACATAAATTTTTTTAAAAAAGTTTTCTCTTTTTTGAATCTAACAGGGGGGGTTCTCCGTCTAATGTATGGAGCCATAAAATTATCATGAAAAACAGTAAAAAAAATAATCGGAAAATATAACTGAGTTAGGTGATATCGAATTTGAGATCATTTAGAAAGGGAATTTTCATGTTAAAAAAAGTTGACCTGAATGATATATTTATAAATGAAACGCCGATAGATACAAACCTTATTAGCACAAATAAACAAAACATAGAGGTATCTCTAAAGAAAATAGATGAAGTAATCAAGAACAACATTGGCGTTCAAATTGCTTTGTCAGAAATATTGCTAATCACCAATGATGCAGAAAATATGAAGGATATCCTATCATTTGTAGCTTTGGATAAGGATAAAAGCATTGATTCACAGCTGGAAGAATTATGGATGATTTTTAAGTCCGTATATGTAATTACAGACGAATTTAAAAATAAAATTGCATGCCAGGTTTCCGAGCCAACACCGGATGCAATGAGAATGTTTGTGCAATCCTATCATGGGCAGCGACTGAATAAATGGATATATACTTTTTATTCAGGAAGAAAAGCTTGTGATTGTAATGAGATAGCATTATATGAATACATAAATGAAGATTCGGCGAATGTCAGTCTCCAATCGCTGCAAGGAGATCCCTTCTTTCAATATGTTCTTTACAGCAAAAGAAATTCCATAGTACAACCGGGATTGTTTGTTTCTCAATATGAATTGAGTGAAGTTGATGAGATCCCTTACGTAAGAGAGCTTTGTTCGATTGTAAATAATTTGTATATTATGGTACAAAGGTCAAAGGACATAAACGGTAAAGCGTTTTATGAAAAATATTTGACTTGGAAGTAAAACAAAAAGCCGACCCGGGATTGGTCGGCTTTTTAGAGTCGCTCTGAGTAAATCCTTGATACTACCTCTCCTCTGTTATTTCTGCAGGCTGTTCATCAAACCGCCCTTTTCCATAATCTCTTTGATGAAATCAGGGAACGGCAGAGCCTGATACGTTTCATTCTTTGTAACATTCGTAATCACACCGGTATTGAAGTCAACTTTCACCTCATCTCCGTCCTGTATCTTTTCGCTGGCCTCCTGACACTCCAGGATAGGAAGCCCAATATTAATGGCATTGCGGTAAAAGATGCGGGCGAATGTATTTGCAATGACACAGCTGATGCCGCTGGCCTTAATGGCAATGGGAGCATGCTCCCTGGAAGAACCGCATCCGAAGTTGTCTCCGGCAACCATAATATCTCCTTCTTTTACTTTATTCACAAACTCTCTGTCAATATCCTCCATGCAGTGGGAGGCCAGTTCCTTGTGATCCTGTGTATTTAAGTGACGTGCGGGAATAATGACATCGGTATCTACATTGTTTCCATACTTATGAACTTTTCCTTGTGCATCCATCTTATTACTCTCCTTTCGGTCCGCTGATTTTTCCGGCAATGGCAGAAGCTGCTGCAACAGCAGGGCTTGCCAGATATACTTCACTGTCTACATGACCCATTCTGCCTACGAAGTTTCGGTTGGTAGTTGCCACGCAGCGCTCGCCTGCTGCAAGAATCCCCATATGACCGCCCAGGCAAGGTCCGCAGGTCGGAGTGGAAACAACGCAGCCTGCATCAATAAAGATATCCAGATAGCCCAGCTTGATACAATCCTTATAAATCTGCTGGGTGGCAGGGATAATAATGGCACGAACATCATCGTGGATCTTCTTTCCCTCCAGGATTTCAGCAGCAATCCGCATATCGCTGAGACGTCCGTTGGTGCAGGAGCCGATGACCACCTGCTGAATCGGAACATCGCCCACTTCATCAATGGTCTTCGTATTTTCCGGCAGGTGCGGGAAAGAAACAGTCGGCTTCAGCGCAGAAAGGTCGATGGTGTAGGTTTCATCATAAACTGCATCTGCATCCGCCTCATATTTGGTCCAGGATCTGTCTACCCTTTCCTTCATATAGGCCTCTGTGATTTCGTCTACTGGGAAGATTCCGTTCTTCGCGCCGGCTTCAATAGCCATATTGGTAATGCACAGGCGGTCGTCCATAGACAGACTCTTAATTCCTTCGCCTGTAAATTCCATAGACTTGTAAAGCGCACCGTCAACGCCGATGAGGCCGATGATGTGGAGGATTACGTCTTTGCCGCTGACATGCTCGGGCAGACTTCCCGTCAGTTCAAATTTCAGCGCAGAAGGAATTTTGAACCAGGCCTGACCGGTTGCCATGCCTGCAGCCAGGTCTGTACTTCCCACCCCGGTAGAGAAGGCGCCCAGCGCACCGTATGTACAAGTGTGAGAATCGGCTCCGATGATGGCGTCCCCTGCAGCAACAAGTCCCTTTTCAGGAAGCAGCGCATGTTCGATTCCCATATTGCCTACATCATAAAAGTTATCCAGATCAAATCTTTTTGCAAATGTCCGGCACTGCTTGCACTGCTCTGCTGATTTAATATCCTTATTTGGCGTGAAGTGATCCATTACAAGAGATACCTTGCTTTTATCAAAAACTCCATTGAATTCTGCCTTTTCAAACTCATTGATTGCCACAGGTCCGGTAATATCGTTGGCAAGCACCATATCCAGATTGGCACGGATCAGCTGACCTGCCTCCACATGAGCAAGGCCTGCATGGGCAGCCAGAATCTTTTGCGTCATTGTCATTCCCATAAGTGGTTCCTCCTTATTCTCCTACAAATTTTCTTACTTTGTTTTCCCGGTTCAGGGCGCTTACCAGCGCATTGACAGAGGCCAGGATGATATCTTCATGTGTTCCTACACCCCAGTACTGTTTGCCTCTGCTGTCCTGGATACAGATATAGGATGCGGCTCTGGAACTGGAGCTGGTTTCAAGGGCGTGCTCCGAATAAGTCACCAGAGTATAGTCGAAGTGGTACGGTGTTTTCTTCAGCGCATTGTTAATGGCATTGAGACGGCCGTTTCCTTCAGCCTGAATTTCATAAACCGTGCCGTTGATATCCACATGCATATTAACAGACATACCGTCATCGGATTTATAAGTGGAAACCTTTTTGAAGGTTGCATCTGTAATGTCGATTGGGTCGAAATAATTGATATACTCGTCGCTGAACGCCTGGAAAATTTCTTTTGGCGTAAGCTCTTTGTGATTCCGGTCTGAAATTCCCTTCATCATATAGCCCACTTCTTCACGCATGGCCTTTGGAAGCTGGAAGCCGTAGTTCTGTTCCAGAATATAAGCCACACCGCCTTTTCCGGACTGGCTGTTGATTCGGATTACATCGGCCTCATACTCTCTTCCCACATCTTCAGGGTCAATAGGAAGATACGGCACAGTCCATTCATGAAGCTGCTTGTCTTTTCTCCACTTCATACCCTTGGCAATGGCATCCTGGTGAGAACCGGAGAAAGCGGCGAACACCAGCTGACCACCGTAAGGCTGACGAGGGTGAACCTTAATATCTGTGAAGGTTTCATACATTTGAACCACTTCCGGCATATTGGAGAAATCCAGCTCTGGATCCACACCGTGGGAGAAAAGGTTCATCGCCAGTGTGACGATATCCACATTTCCGGTACGCTCTCCATTTCCGAAAAGGGTGCCTTCAATACGGTCGCCGCCTGCAAGAAGTCCCAGCTCTGCATCGGCAACTCCGGTTCCCCGGTCATTATGTGGGTGAAGGGAAATGATGACATTTTCTCTGCTGTGCAGGTTTTTGCTCATATACTCAATCTGGCTGGCGTAAATGTGCGGCATAGACATGGAGACCGTTGCCGGAAGGTTGATAATCACCTTGTTTTCTGCCGAAGGCTCCCAGATATCGATTACTTTGTTACAGATTTCAAGCGCAAACTCCATTTCTGTCCCGGTGAAGCTTTCCGGAGAATATTCAAACTGGAACTGGGTTTCAGGGTAGTTTTGCGCATATTCTTTAATCATTTCCGCACCGTCTGCGGCGATTTGAATGATTTCATCTTTTTCTGCTTTGAAGACCTGTTCTCTCTGTGCCAGAGACGTGGAATTGTACAGATGTACCACCGCTTTTTTTATCCCTTTAAGGGACTGGAAGGTTTTTTCGATGATATGTTTCCGGGACTGTGTGAGCACCTGAATGGTGACATCATCCGGAATCAGATCTTCATCGATAAGTTTGCGTAAGAATGTATATTCTGTTTCAGAGGCTGCAGGAAACCCGACTTCGATTTCTTTAAATCCCAGCTTGACGAGAAACTGGAAAAATTCCAGCTTTTCTTCTAAGCTCATAGGGACGATCAGCGCCTGATTTCCATCTCTTAAGTCCACACTGCACCAAATGGGCGCTTTTTCAATATGATCTTTTTTGACCCACTCTGTGGATTCCTGGGGAGGCGGAAAATAGCCTGCCCGATACTTGTCATAATTTTTCATTTTAGGCAATTCCTTTCTATATATATAAAAATAACCTTGCGTCTTTTCTGCAGTGTTCTGCACAAGAGACGAAGGTTTCACTCAAACTTCCGCGGGACCACTCTTATTGGTCTTCCGGCTGTCACCGGGACCCGCTCAAGATTTTGCTCAGGGGTGAGACATCAGCATACGACTGCAGCATTTTCACCTGACAGCTGCTCTCTGTGAGATCGCTCTATGCATGATTTATTCCCTTCATCGCAAAGATATAAAAATTTTCAAAGTTATTATTTAGTATAAGGGAGCAGGGGGAATCTTGTCAACAGTTTTTTCAGCCGTATTTTAACGGGAAGAGAAGGGACCGCAAAATATTTAAGGATTGGCTCTTCCGAGCGAGCCGGTTATGGTGTATCCTATTATAAATATGCAACGAAGGATGGAAAAAAGGATGAATGATACATATGGATTACTTTCACAAGAGCAGGTGTTCGCAGAGCAGCCCATTGATGTAATTCGCATCATGGGTGCGCAATGTGAGGTCTCCGATTTTGCAGCCCTTTCCGGGGCAGAAGCAGATTCGGAAAGAAGAGGAAAATGGTTTCTGTCTTCTGCATCCGGATACGGAGATGTATGCACTGTGGATGAGGAGGGAAAACCGCGGATGGCATATGCCACATCCAGAGGCAGTATGCGCCCGGTAATTGTGCGGGCAGACGATTCCCGGCTGCCGGGAAAGAGCGTGAAGGATATCTCCGGCTTTGAAGAAGTGCAGTTGGGTGAATATCCGCAGAATGCAGCGGATTGGACTTTGGCGGTGAGGCTGGAACAGGAATTTACTGAAGATCTGCTGCAGAAAACCGGAAAAAAATATCAGCAGGAATACGAAGAGTTTCAATATGAGGGTGCAAAATATATCAGAGCAGTCTGCCTGACAGAAGGAACCTGTATGCTGTCAAATGGGAAAACCTGCAAAAAAGGTGATGCAGTATGGATTGAAGTATCGCCGGTCAAATGGCTGTATGACGAAAAGGCAGGGCTTTTCATCAGCAGACGCATCCTTGCCTCAGGGATTCTCTTTTCTGCTGAGACCTATTATGACGGTGCCTTTGAAAAAACAGCTGCATACACATATTTGAATACCACCTTCAGGACAGATTTGGTTCCTGCTGCGCTTCAAGATATGACGCCGGATGAGCAGGCTGCATATGAAGCAAACAGGAAAAGAGCTAAGAAAAGGAAAAACCCTTACGGTCTGACCTTTGGCGAGGTCAGTGAAGAAGAGATCATAAGAGGCGCTGTTGAAAGCGATGTTCCGGTATTCCTCCACGGTCCGTCGTCTGAGGGAAAGAGTGCCCGTGTAAAACAGATTGATCCCGGATGTACAATCTTGTATCTGCGCAATGCAACGCCTGACAGCCTCAACGGCAGAAGCGTCTACAACCAGTCCACAGGAGAGATGATTGACATTCCGCCGGTATGGCTTAAGAAGGTGCAGGCAAAATGTGAGGAGGAGCCGGACAGGCTGCATGTCGTCTTCTTTGATGAAATCAACAATGCCCTGCCCAGCATTCAGGGGATGGCCTTTAATATTGTACTGGACAGAGAGGTCAATGGAATCTGGAAGCTTCCCGAGAATGCCAGAATTGTAGCAGCAGGAAACGACATGCAGGACTCCCTGGCGGCCCAGCAGCTGGCAGCACCCTTTTTTAACCGCTTTGCCCATGTATATATTCAGACAACGACAGAAAAATGGCTGAAATGGGCGCGGAAAAATAAGATTCATCCTGCAATTTATGCTTATATCGCCTATAAACAGGGAGAAACACTAAGGAGCAGATTTGATGGAGAAAAACCAAATGCAGATCCGCGAAAATGGGAAATGGCATCAAAAATGCTGTATGCCACAGGGCGGCCCGAGATGCTCCGCTCCCTTGTCGGTGAAGATATTACAGACGAGTTCGTACAGTTTTGTAGCCAGCCGGTCATTACCCTGGAAGATGTTCTGAATGGAAACTACAGCGATGAGGAACTGGAAACCATGAATACCTCCCAGCGATATGCTGCAACCGTAGGACTGACACAGGCAGGCGACAGCGAGCTGGACACTGTAAGACGCTTTGTTTCCAGACTGGGAGAAGAATTCAGAGCAGTCTTTGACTCCTTCACAGGGGCGGAGGAAAAGAAATGATCTTTGATATGGTGGGGCTGAAACGCAAGGCGATTGCCGCATATCCCTTTTTCGGAAGCATCGCTGCAAATATGGAATACGTGGAAACAGATGAAACAGAACGTCTGGAAAATGATGAAGCACATCTTTTTTACAATCCCGGGTATCTGTCAGGGCTTTCTGACAGCAGCCAGGTTTTTGTGCTCGCACGGGAGCTGTGTCATATTGCCTTCGGACATAAAATGAGGGGGAAGGGAAAAGATCCGATTATCTGGGAAAGAGCTGCTGATGCAGTAGTCAATCAGATGCTGAAACGGGACGGACTTTTGATTCCTGCCGGAGAAATTGATTACCCGGAAGCCATCGATTATGACGCAGAACAGTACTATGAAATTCTCCTTAAAGAAAAGATGGCGATTGATCTGATAACCGGAAATCCGCAAGGGCGGGAAAACCCGGAAGGAGGGGAAAGCGAGGGAGAAGGCGTTCCCCTGGACGGAGAGGATGCATCTGAAGAGGAACAGGGTGAGGAGCCTGGCGAGGAAATCCTTCCGGAAGGCGATGCCGGTGACGGAGGCGGTGAAGAAGCCGGAGAAGAGCGTGATAAGGAGCCTGAGGAGGACTCCGGAGATGAATATGCACTGGTAGGGAAAAAGCAGTCAAAAGAGGGAAATGCAGAAAACAGAGAGGAACGGATTATGGAAAAGATAGGAACCTCTCCGCCCCTCATTGACTGGCGCATGATTCTGCAGGAAACACTCAATTATGATGTAGACTGGTCTTACCGAAATGCAGTTTTGGAAAATGGGATTGTTGTGCCGGTGTTAGAAGACCGTCCTGTTCCAGAAACAGAAATCGTTTTGGACACCAGCTGGTCTGTCGATGAAGAGCTGCTTCGGAGCTTTTTGCGGGAATGCAAAAGTATTCTTACCTTTTCAAAATTAAAAGCAGGCTGCTTTGATACAGAATTTTACGGATTTCATGATATCAAAACACAAGAAGACATTGATAATATGCCTTTTCCGGGAGGAGGGGGCACAGATTTCAATACAGCGGCAGATGCTTTTACGCACAGAGTCGATAACCGGATTATATTCACAGACGGACAGGCTCCTGTACCGGAGAAGTACCTGAATGCTGTGTGGGTCG
>CAUWJW010000083.1:0-10165 GCA_963558985.1 uncultured Clostridia bacterium
GAAATGTATCGGAACTTAACACATTGTTATCTGAGCAATTCACGGGAAGTCTGACATTTTACGATGATGATGGCGTTGAAGAAGTCTATTCCGGCTATGAAATCGAAAGCATAAGAAAATCTTATGACAACATGGGTAGACAAATCTTTGTAGAGTTCACAAGGGTCTAGATTTAGAGGAGAGTGAGAAAATGACACTGAAAATCAGAAAGAAACTGTGCCCAAGCAGTAAATACAGCAGGAAGTGCCCGTATGGCATGGAACCGAAATACATTACTATCCACAACACTGCTAATGACGCATCTGCCAAAAATGAAGTAAGCTACATGCTGGGAAACAACAGTCAGACTTCTTACCACTACGCAGTAGATGACAAGGAGGCCGTTCAGGCAATTCCGCTGAACCGTAACGCATGGCACGCGGGGGACGGCAACGGTACCGGCAACAGGAAGTCTATCGGAATCGAAATCTGTTACAGCAAGTCAGGTGGAAAGAGATTTGACCAAGCGGAGAAAAACGCAGCCTATCTGACCGCCACACTGCTGAAAAAATACGGCTGGGGAATCGGCAGGGTAAAACGCCACAAAGACTGGTCCGGGAAGGACTGTCCACATCGCACCATTGACCGTGGTTGGAACCGGTTCCTGGATATGGTCGAAAAAGAACTGGATAAGCTGAATGTAACTGTACTGTACGTCAAGTCGAACAATGCCCCGGTGCGTTACGACCCAAAAAAGACAGCTAAAAAAGTAGATACTCTGAAAAAAGGCACCAAAGTGGAGGCTGATAAAAAAGAAGGCAGTTGGTATCGAATCGGATTCCACAGGTGGATTCATACAGTCAGAGTAAGTAAAACAAAGGTGAAAGGATAGGTGACAATATGAACATTTCGCAGATTATTAATGTGACAGGCGGCGTGATTGCGGGCGTCCTCAGCTACATATTCGGCGCGCCCGATGCATGGCTGATCGGATTGATCATTCTGGTGATCGCAGATTATGTTACAGGATTGATGAAGGCCTACATCAAAGGCGAGCTGTCCAGCAGGGTAGGATTCAAGGGAATTCTGAAAAAGCTGATGTATTTTGCTATTGTGGCAGTAGCGGTGCTGATCGACAATCTGACCGGCGCTGAGGGAGTACTGCGGGTTGCCTGTATTGGCTTTCTAATTGCAAACGAAGGCGTTTCCATTCTAGAAAATTGTGCAGCTGCAGGGTTGCCGGTTCCGCAGGCGCTGGTAAAGGTGCTGGCAAAGCTGAAAGAGGAAGAGTGATTGATTTACAGCCCCGGGAGACCGGGGCTTTTTTTTGCATATAAATAGTTCATAAAGTTTATCATACAGCTCTGAAAAGGTGATTTTGATAATTATCACTTTTTTAACTCAAAAGTGGCAGATATACGGTGTTTCAGCCCGAAAGTTATTAAAAGTAATTGAAAAAGAAGCGAAAAGCTGAAAACTGCAAAGCATTGAAATTTCAAGCACTTAGCTGAAAGTGTTGAAAAATGGACACTCACTTATTTTTGGTAAGGATTAATGCGAGTTGCGGGTCCCTTTTTTTCTTCTAAAGGTCCGGAGTTGGAAGGATCTGCACCCTGCAAACGGCCGTTTCACTTATCATTTTTTTAAAAATTATTTTTCATAGATAAATTCGGTGAAAAAGGCAAATAATATCTATGAAAAATAAGAGAGGAGTGAAGACATTGAAAAAAGTAAGAATCTTACTGGCTATGCTGCTTGCTGTATCTGTATTTTCCTTTGCAGGATGCGGAGACAACGGGGATACAGCCGGCCAGGATGCAGGCAATGGTACTACAGTGGAAGAAACTGCAACAGATCATGCAGCTGAGGATCTGAAGGATGACGTGGAAGATCTAGGCGATGATGTAAAAGACGGAGCAGAAGATTTAGTAGAAGGTACAGATACGAAAACCGATGGAACAAAAGCTGACGAAACAAAGGCTGATGAAACAAAAGAAACGGTAAAATAGTAAATCAGCATCCAGACAAAACCGGCGTTTTCGAAAATAACGCTGGTTTTTTTATAATTTAGTGTGATAGAATATAGACATGAGAAAGAAAAAGAAAAGACCTGAGATTACAGGCACATTGTCAAAGAAGAAAAAAGGCTTTGGCTTTGTTTTAACAGAAGATGGGCAGGGAGATATTTATATTTCGGCCAGGAGCATGCATGGCGCCATGGATGGAGACCTTGTTCTTGTTGACCTGATTCCGGAGGCGCTCTGGGGCAGCTCCAGAGAAGGGATTATTATCAAGGTTTTACAGAGAAATACGACAGAAGTTGCAGGAACTTTTGAGAAAAGCAAACGGTTCGGGTTTGTAGTTCCGGAAGGAAAGCAGCGGGGCGATGATATCTTTGTCCGCAAAAAGGATTTTGGAGGAGCACAGAGGGGGGACAAGGTAGTTGTAACCATTACTCGCTATCCGGACAGGGGAAACAGCGCAGAAGGGAAAATTTCCGAAATTATAAGCAGAAACGGACAGCCGGGAGGTGACATTAAGGCGCTCATGCGCAGTTACGGACTGAGAGAAACCTTTCCGAGCAGAGTGAATGCCGAGGCAAAAGCTGTGAGTAAAAAAGGCATCTTGCCAAAAGAAGTGCAGGGCCGCAGAGATTTGAGAGACAAGACAGTCATTACAATCGATGGTGCGGACTCCAAGGACTTTGACGACGGCGTATCCATTCAGAGGCTTGAGGGAGGGAACTTTCTTTTAGGCGTCCACATTGCCGATGTGGCACACTATGTAGAAGAAGACGGTTTCCTGGACAGGGAAGCACTGAAACGGGGCAACAGTGTATACCTGATTGACCAGGTCGTGCCGATGCTCCCTAAAAAGCTTTCTAACGGAATCTGCAGCCTTAATCCGGATGTGGACAGACTGACGCTGTCTGTGGATATGGAAGTGACACCGGAAGGTGAAGTCGTCAGCCACGACATTTATGAAAGTGTGATCCGCTCCAAAGCCAGAATGGTATACTCTGATGTTTCGGATATGCTAGAACACAACGATCTGGACCTGATTAAGAAATACCGGGATATTTTTGAAGATCTTTTGCACATGGACAGACTGGCAAAAATTTTAAGAAGCAAAAGAGCAGAAAGGGGAAGTCTGGATTTTGATTTTGATGAAGCATATATCACCTTAGACGAGAGAGGCGTCCCGGTCAGTGTGGATCCTGCGGAAAGAAGGACTGCCAATAAACTCATCGAAGAATTCATGCTTCTTGCGAACCAAACTGTGGCCGAGCATTTTTTTTGGCTGGAAACGCCTTTTATCTATCGAATTCATGAATCACCGCAAGCCTCTAAAATTGAAGAGTTTCGCACTTTTCTCAGAGGATTTGGCATAACCTTAAAAGGCTCATCGGACAGCATCCACCCAAAGACGCTTAATGGAATTCTGGAGCAGGTACGGGGAGAAAACTATGAAAACGTAATCAATACAGTCATGCTCCGGTCAATGCAAAAGGCCTTTTATGGGACGGAGTGTGAGGGACATTTCGGATTGGCACTAAAGTATTACTGTCATTTCACATCCCCTATTCGGCGCTATCCCGACCTGATGATTCACAGGATTATTAAAGCTTATCTCCATGGGAAGCTGGATGAAGGAACTGTAAAGCGCTTTAAACACAAAACAGAAGAAGCTGCGGAAACTGCTTCTCTGACAGAGCGTCAGGCAGTGGAGCTGGAACGGGAAGTGGAAAAAATGAAAAAGGCAGAATATATGTCTTATCATGTGGGGGAATCATATGAAGGTGTCATTAGTGGTGTAACCGGATTTGGAATTTACGTTCAGCTGGAAAATACTGTAGAAGGGCTTGTGCGGCTTGCGACTATGCAGGATGACTACTATATTTACGAGGAAGATAAATATCGCCTTGTGGGAGAACGGACCCGCAGGACCTATATGCTTGGTCAGCGAGTCCGCGTTCTGGTGGATTGGGCAGATGTAGAAAAAAGAGAGATTGACTTTATTCTGGATCCGTACAGAGAGGACTAAATGCCAGGATGGGATTGCGAGGCCGGTGCTTCAGCGCAAATAGCGGAAAGTGCATCGCCGGCCTCATCAACAAATACCCGCCGGCGGGCAATGTCGGCCATGGACAGCATCCCCACCAGGCGGCTGTTCTGAACGACGGGCAGCCTGCGAACCTGATGCTTTGCCAGCAGAAGCGCTGCATGATGTGTATTTGTATCAGGGGAAACAGAGATGATATTGGAAGACATGACATCTCGTGCTTTTAAACCTGCATTCTTTGCGTCGGCAGAAGCCGGCGTTTTTTTTATTTCTTTGCTGTACGCTGGACAGGCAAGCGTGCGCAGCACCAGATCACGGTCAGTCACGATACCTAAAATCTCTCCCTTATCATTGCATACAGGGATAGAACCCACATTTTCCTGCTTCATTTGTTTTGCAATCTGCGCAGGAGACGCATCTTCTTTTACACAACTGATTCCTGTGGTCATCAAATCTTTTACCAGCATAATAAAAAACCTCCGTTAAAAATAATGAGAAAAAAGAGCACCCCCTTTAGAGTGCTCAGAAATTTCCTTTTTTATGCAGACGATCAGCGGTCTTTTCCCCAGAAGCTGCGGGTAAAGAGAATCACGATGGTAAAAAGCTCCAGCCTTCCCACAATCATTAAGAAACTGAGATAAAGCTTTAAGCCGCTGCCGTACATGGAATAGCTTCCTCTGGCACCTATATCGCCAAAGGCAATCCCTGTATTGGACAGCATCGCAATAGCTGAAGTGACTGTGGTTTCCATATCCTGATTCTGCAGAGCCAGAACCAGGCAGGAAAAGAGGAACAGGCCCATATACAGCAGTACAAAGACAGTAATGGAAGATACGACAGGTGCAGCAATAGGCTTCTTATTCAGCTTGACTGCCACAACAGAGCGCGGATGGATTCTTTTGTAAAAACCTCTCCAGATCAGCTTCAGGCAGACCAGTACACGGATAACCTTAATGGAGCCGCCGGTAGAAGCGGCACAGCCTCCGATAAACATAAGAATGAGAAGAATTGTCTGGCAGAAAGACGGCCATGCCGTATAATCTGCGCTCGAGTATCCTGAGGTCGTGGAAAAGCTGACAACCTGGAAAAAGGAGTCGCGGAGTGCATCAGCGAATCCGGCAGATGTACCTGAGAAAAACAGTCCGCCGGTACATAATATCACAGCACCGGCAATGATAATCAGAAAAGCTCTCAGCTCAATATCATGCAGCACATAAGACCATTTTCTGGTAACTGCATAATGATAGAGAACGAAGTTAAAGGCGGCCAGAATCGTAAAGATACTGATTACCACTTCAACATAAACGCTGTCATAATAGGCGACACCGCCCGTATGGGCAAACAGTCCGCCGGTACTGATGCTGCCCATTGTATTAATAAGTGCATCAAAGGGTGTCATAGAAGGACTCAGACACAAAAGGAAGAATTCAATTGCAGAAAGGGAAATGTAGGTCAGATACAGAATTTTTGCCGAATCACTCATCTTTACCGCCGTTTTCTGCAGGACAGGACCCGGCGTTTCAGCTCTGGCAATCAGCTGCCCGTTTATTCCAAGTGCCGGAAGAATGGAAATGACAAACAGCAAAATCCCCATTCCGCCTAGCCAGTGAGAGGTGGCCTTCCACATAAGAAGCGGTTTTTCCATTACCATACCTTCAGGCAGAGCAGTACAACCGGTCGTAGTAAATCCGGCTGCTGATTCAAAGAAGCCGTCAATAAAATTAGTCGTGTAGTCTGAAAAAAAATAAGGCAGTGCACCGAAAAAGGAAACAATGAGCCAGCAGAGCGCAACGACCAGATACCCTTCTCTAGAACGAAAGCGCGCCTGCACAGGTCTTACAAAAAAGGCAGTGCCTCCGCCAAGGCATATCGTAATAATGGAAGAAATCAGAAAGGCCCGGAAGTATCCGGAATCCTCACATAGATAAGCGCACAGCAAAGAAGGGAGCATAGCAAGCCCTACAATGAGGGTGATGACTCCCAGAATTCTGGCAATGGACTGGTAATTTAATGTTACATTAACTGACATGATGCCCTCCTAATGATTTGGATTCCAGAAACGAGGTGTTAACAAAATAAACAGTGTAAACAGCTCAAGCCTTCCTGCCAGCATGAGAAATGACAGCAGAAGCTTTGAAGGAGCTGCATAGAAGCTGAAATTAGATGCAGGTCCCACCAGTTCAAATCCAGGTCCGATATTTCCGATACAAGTCAGGACAGAAGTAAAACTGGTCACCAGATCAAAATTGTTGAGGGTAATCAGCAATGTTGAAATAAAAACGACAGCAATATAAAGGAATGCATGGTTGGCGATGGCTGTCACCGTATCGGCAGGCACAGTTTGGTTGTTCAACTTGACCGTCACAACGGCATTAGGGTGGAGCCTGGTAGCAATTCCCCGCTTAATCAGTTTGAGCAGAACCAGAATTCGAACCACCTTAACACCCCCGCCTGTAGAGGACGAACAGCCGCCTATAAACATAAGCATAAGAAGAAGCATCTTACTGAATGTAGGCCACAGATTGAAATCTGTTGTGGCAAAACCGGTAGTTGTCAGGATAGAAGAAACCTGGAACAGTGAAAACTGTGCAGATTTTCCCAGATTTTCATAAACGCCGCAAAAATACAGATTCAAACTGATCAGGAGCGTAGTAACTGCAATAATCAGAAGATAAAACCGGAATTCCGAATCTGTGAGCAGTTCCCGGATTCCCTTCTTTAATGACATATAATACAAATTAAAGTTGGCACCCGAAAGAATCATGAAAACAGAGATCACAAGGTCGATATAGACACTGTCAAAGTGCGCAACACTGTTGTTGTAGATACCGAATCCGCCCGTTCCGACAGAACCGAAAGTATGCGTCAGAGCCTCAAAAAGATTCATGCCTCCGAACATGAGAAGGATTGTCTCTGCAACTGTAAAAATAGCGTAAGTTCCGTAAAGCGCCTTTGCCGTATCGGACATTTTAGGTGTTATCTTATCCAATGTGGGGCCGGGAACTTCAGAAACTGCAATATTTTGCCCGTTGATCCCCAGAGACGGCATTAGCGCAATGGCAAAAATCAGGATACCCATCCCTCCGATCCAGTGCGTGAAAGAGCGCCAGAATAAGATACTTTTTGGAAGGCTTTCCACATCTGTCAGGATAGATGCACCTGTAGTGGAAAAACCGGAACAAGACTCAAAAAAAGCATCAAAAAAATTAGGGATGCTTCCGGAAAGCATGAAAGGAACCGCCCCCAGCAAGGTAGAAACGATCCAGCACAATGTGACGATTAAAAATCCATCTCGCACCTTCAGACGGGGGGTGGATTTTTGCCCGAACCGAAGCAGCAGAGTTCCTGTAACAGCTGAAAATAAAACGGTTGCAAGGAACGCTAAAAGAGCAGGCACTTCCTGATAGATACCTGCTGCTGCAAGGGAAGGGAGCATGGAAAGACCGATTACAAGAAGAACCAGTCCGGTGATATGACAAACAGAACGTAAACTCAGATTCATGGCCTCACTCACCTCTGCTTTTTCCAGAATGGAAGCTTGCTCTGGTTTACGCGAAGCAGCTTTTCCAAATTTGGCAGTTCGGATAATAAAGAGAAGAGAATGACCCGGTCATCCTCCTGAATGGTCGTGTCTCCTGTTGGGATAATAACTTGAAGACCGCGGTGGATGGCAGCAACAAGAACACCGTCAGGCAGCTGCAGATCACGAAGAGGCGTATCTACAAGCCTGAGCATATGCTCAGATGCTACAATTTCCATGATTTCAGCTTGTCCCTGTATCAGGACCGAAGAGATGACTCGTTTGGAGCCCTGTACAAAACGCAAAATGGTGCTGGCTGTAATATCCAAAGGATTCAAAGCCATATCGATTCCCATGCTTGCGATTAAATCTGTATAACTTTCCCGGCTGATTTTGGCAATTACATCTTCAATATCATGGCGCTTTGCCATAAGTGCCAGAAGCAGATTTTCTTCATCAAAACCAGTAGCTGTTACGAAGGCGTCCATTTCGTCCAGATTTTCTTCTTCCAGGAGATCCAGATCAGTTGCATCTCCATGAAGAATCATAACATCCTCTAAATGAGTAGAAAGATAATGACAGCGGTTTTTATCAAGCTCAATAATTTTAACAGCAATTCCAAATTCAGAAAGTTTCCTTGCTAAATAATAGCCGGTTTTTCCGCCGCCTACAATCATTACCTTTTGTAAATCTGTATATTTCCCCTTTTCGTGGACATGGGCATTAAGCTCCATGATAGGCGTCCGCTCTCCGATTACATAAAGACCGTCATCCTCCTGAATCACAGTATCACCGTGCGGGATGATGACTTTCCCGTACCTGGAGATTGCCACAACAAGCATGTTCCCTAGGATTGTATTGACTTGCGGCATAGGAATGCCAATCAGCTGCGGCATCTTTTCGGCAGCAAATTCTACAAGCGACACTTTGCCGCTGGAAAAGATTCCGTTGCTTAAGGTATATTTTTCTACAAGATATTTATAAATCTCAACTGTAATGGAAAGGTCAGGATTGACAATGCTGTCAATTCCCATGGTCTCCTTGATGAATCCAAGCTGATCCATGTGCTCGGGATCCCGGACCCTGGCAATGACTTTTGAACAGCCCAGCTTCTTGGCAAAAGAAGCGATTACAATATTTGTATCATCGTTTTCTGTGACGGCAATCAGATAGTCATAAGCGGCGATGCCCAGATTTTTTAAAACTTTTGTTTCCTTAGCGTTGGCATTGACTGTCATAACGTCCATGTGCGAATTGAGTTTTTGCAAAAGAGACTCGTTCTGATCGATAATGGCTACAGAATGGTCGCCCCCCAGAAGTGCTTCCGCAACTTTCAAACCCAGCTTTCCTGCACCAACAATTGCGATTTTCATTTTTTACCTCCAATATGAATAACACCATCATTTTACCACTATTTAAAGTTTTGGCAACATCTATTTGAAAGAAAGCGCTTTATCTTTGGACGAAACGGGGGACATGTGATAAAATATACATGGCAGAAATAAGCAGGGGCTGAAGAACAGATAACACATAGAAGAAAGGGGACTGGCTATGAATGTAAAACGGTTTATAGGTGGGATGCTGCAGAGCAACGGGTATGTAATCTATCAGGAAGAGGGGGGACCCTGTTATGTGATTGACCCCGGATACCGGTCTGAACGATTCGTTGATTTTATAAAAGAGAAAAAGCTCAGTATTAAAGGGATCCTGCTGACGCACCACCATTATGATCATACAGGTGCAGTTAAGAAATTGAAGGCAGCTTTAGACTGCCCGGTCTATATGCACAGAGAAGATATGGATGCCTACAGGGGAGAGGTGGATGTGCCGCTGGAGGACGGAGATACTGTTTTTCTTGAGGCAGAAGAGATACGCGTAGTGCATACACCGGGGCATACGGCAGGCAGTGTCTGTTTCTTTTCTGATAAAAGTAAATCGGTCTTTACGGGAGATACGATTTTTAATGTAGATTTGGGCAGAACGGATCTGGAAGACGGCTCAGAGGAACAGATGATTCGTTCCTGCAGGGAGATCATTGACCGATGGACCAATGATATTTTCATTTTTCCCGGTCATGGGGACGGATGCAATATGAAAAAGGTTAGAAGAATAAATCAGGAATTTTTGGATATTGTAGGAGAAAAAGGATGACGATCAAACTGATTGCACTGGATTTAGACGGTACGACTTTGAATGATGGCAGAAGGATCAGCAGCGGGAATCGGCAGGCTCTGGAGGCTGCTGTGGACAAAGGTGTCAATGTCGTGATTGCTACGGGAAGAGCGTTTTCTGCGCTGCCGGAAGATGTTTTTAAGATACGGGGGATTCAGTATGTGCTGACTTCCAACGGTGCCGTGATTACAGATCTGAGAGAGCAAAAGGTGATTTATGAGAACTGTATTGCACCTGAGGCAGTGGAGAAGGCTGTGGAACTGTTGCGGCAGTATGATTTTATGGTGGAGGCCTTTACGGAAGGAGGCGCCTATATTGATAAATCTTTTTATGACCGGATCAAAGAGACGCGGCTCAGTTTTCGTCATGTAGATTATTTGCTTACCACGCGTCAGCCCGTTGCAGGACTGTACGATTTCATTCTAGAGCATA
>CAUWJW010000084.1:0-10052 GCA_963558985.1 uncultured Clostridia bacterium
GAAGAGACAGTTACAAAGGTAATTGGAAATCAGTTTGTAGACATTTCCGCCTATGTAGACCTGGATCTTTCAGATGCAAGAATTCCGGAAAAAGTATACTATCCCGTACTGATGGAGATTCTGGAAGAAATGGAAGGGGAAGACGAGAAACACCTCAAAGACACCTTAGTTTCCAGAAAAAATGAACTTTCTCCAAAACATATATTAATAGCAGACATTATTGCATCTGTCAGCTACATCCTGAACCTGAACTGGGGAATCGGAGAGACAGATGATATCGACCATTTAGGCAACAGAAGACTGAGAACAGTAGGCGAACTGCTGCAGAACCAGTTCCGTATCGGACTTGCCAGAATGGAAAGAACCGTAAAAGAAAGAATGACAACACAGGATATAGAGATTGCGACACCGCAGGCTCTGATGAACATTCGTCCTGTTACCGCTTCTATCAAAGAGTTCTTTGGAAGCTCCCAGCTTTCTCAGTTTATGGATCAGACCAACCCGCTGGCAGAGCTGACGCACAAGAGAAGACTGTCCGCTCTGGGACCGGGAGGCCTGTCCAGAGAAAGAGCCGGGTTTGAAGTTCGAGATGTACACCATTCCCACTATGGAAGAATGTGTCCGATTGAAACACCGGAAGGTCCTAACATCGGACTGATCGGCTCTCTGACCACCTATGGAATCATCAACGAATACGGATTTATTGAAACGCCATATCGTGTTGTAGATAAAGCAACAGGAAGAGTAACAGAAGAAATTCATTACCTGACTGCAGACGATGAAGAAGACAAAATTGTTGCACAGGCCAACGAGCCGCTGGATTCAGAAGGACATTTTGTCAACATGAAGGTAGCTTCCCGCGGAGTGGGCGGTGAAATCGACCTGGTGCCAAGAGACAAGATTGACTACATGGACGTATCACCAAAGCAGGTCGTATCTGTGGCAACTGCAATGATCCCGTTTCTGGAAAACGACGACGCCAACCGTGCGCTGATGGGTTCCAACATGCAGCGTCAGGCCGTGCCGCTTCTGGTAACAGAGGCACCGATTGTAGGAACAGGAATGGAACACAAAGCCGCAAAAGATTCCGGCGTTGTGCAGCTGGCCAAACATGCAGGCACCATTGAATTTGTAGACGCCCAGGCCATCGTGATCCGCAGAGATGACGGAAAAGGCAAGGACGAATATAAGCTGCTCAAATTCAAACGCTCCAACCAGGGAACCTGCATCAACCAGCGCCCGATTGTATGCCACGGGGAGCACGTAGAAGCAGGAGAAGTAATCGCAGACGGACCTTCCACAGAAAACGGGGAAGTGGCACTGGGCAAGAACCTGCTCATCGGCTTCATGACCTGGGAAGGATATAACTACGAGGATGCGATTATCCTCAATGAGAGACTGATTATGGAAGACGTACTGACTTCCATCCATATTGAAGAATATGAATCCGAAGCCAGAGACACAAAACTGGGGCCGGAAGAAATCACAAGAGATATTCCTAACGTAGGGGAAGACGCCTTAAAAGACCTGGACGAAGACGGGATCATCCGCGTGGGAGCAGAAGTCAATGCCTCCGACATCCTGGTAGGAAAAGTAACGCCAAAAGGAGAAACCGAACTGACTGCAGAAGAGCGGCTGCTTCGTGCCATTTTCGGCGAAAAGGCAAGAGAGGTAAGAGATACTTCTCTGCGTGTTCCTCACGGCGAGACAGGAATCGTAGTCGATGTGAAAATCTTCTCAAGAGAAAACGGAGACGAACTGCCTCCGGGCGTAAACAAACTGGTGCGCTGCTACATTGCAACAAAGAGAAAGATTAATGTAGGAGATAAAATGGCCGGACGCCATGGAAACAAAGGTGTTATCTCCAGAATTCTTCCGGAAGAAGATATGCCGTTTATGGAAAACGGACAGTCCCTGCAGGTCATGCTCAACCCGCTGGGCGTTCCTTCCCGAATGAATGTAGGGCAGGTTCTGGAAGTGCACCTGGGACTTGCAGCCAAACGAAAAGACTGGTATATCGCTACCCCGGTATTTGACGGCGCCAATGAAAAAGACATTATTGAACTGCTGGATGACGTCGGCGTAGACAAAAGCGGAAAACTGATTCTGCGGGACGGACGTACAGGCGAGCCGTTTGACAACCCGGTAACAGTAGGCTATATGTATATGCTCAAACTGCATCACCTGGTAGATGACAAAATCCATGCAAGAAGTACAGGTCCTTACTCTCTGGTTACACAGCAGCCTCTGGGCGGAAAAGCGCAGTTCGGCGGACAGCGTTTCGGAGAGATGGAAGTATGGGCGCTGGAAGCATACGGCGCAGCCTATACACTGCAGGAAATCCTGACTGTAAAATCAGACGATATTGTAGGACGTGTAAAGACCTACGAAGCGATTGTAAAAGGCGAAAACATACCGGAACCGGGAATACCGGAATCCTTCAAGGTACTGATCAAAGAAATGCAGAGTCTGGGACTGGATGTAAAGGTCCTGACTGAAGATAACGAAGAGATTGAAATCAAAGAAGCACCTGAGATGGAAGGTTTATCTGCGATTGAAGATATTATTGATGCAGATTCGGAAGTTGCTGATGAAGAAGAGCTCTTTGAAGAAGGCGGATTCTCTGAAGAAAGACCGGATGAAGACGATTTTGAGACAGATATGGACGATCTGGGCGATGAATCAGATGATCGGTTATAAACCTCATAGGGAAGGAGAAGTGACCAATGAGTGAAAACAATAATTATGAGTTGAACAATTTTGAATCCCTGCAGATCGGTCTGGCATCTACAGAGAAGATTCTGGAATGGTCTCACGGAGAGGTTACAAAACCCGAGACTATCAACTACAGAACCTTAAAGCCGGAAAAAGAAGGGTTGTTCTGTGAACGGATATTCGGCCCCCAGAAAGACTGGGAGTGCCACTGCGGAAAATACAAAAGAATCCGCTACAAGGGAATCGTCTGCGACCGCTGCGGCGTAGAAGTAACCAAAGCAAAAGTAAGAAGAGAACGTATGGGGCACATCAAACTGGCTGCCCCGGTATCCCACATCTGGTACTTCAAAGGAATTCCGTCCAGAATGGGACTGGTACTTGACATATCACCAAGAAACCTGGAAAAAGTGCTGTACTTTGCAGCCTACATCGTACTTGATCCGGGCGAAACCGACTTCGCATACAAAGAAGTTCTGACCGAACAGCAGTACAGAGAAGCAAAAGACAAATTCGGTTCAGCCTTTAAGGCAGCCATGGGAGCAGAAGCCGTAAGAGAACTGCTGGCAAACATCGACCTGGCGGAACTGTCAGAAGAACTTCGCGAAAAACTAAAAGATGCCACAGGACAGAAACGGATCCGAATCGTAAGACGGCTGGAAGTGCTGGAAGCCCTGCGGGCATCCGGAAACAAACCGGAATGGATGATTATGGAAGTCATCCCTGTAATCCCGCCGGATCTGCGTCCGATGGTACAGCTGGATGGAGGAAGATTCGCAACTTCCGACCTCAACGACCTCTACCGGAGAGTGATCAACCGTAACAACCGGCTCAACCGTCTTCTGGAACTGGGAGCACCGGATATTATCGTAAGAAACGAAAAACGTATGCTCCAGGAAGCAGTCGATGCATTGATTGATAACGGCAGAAGAGGAAGACCGGTAACAGGCCCGGGTTCAAGACCGCTAAAATCCCTTTCCGACATGCTCAAGGGAAAACAGGGACGTTTCAGACAGAACCTGCTGGGAAAACGTGTCGACTACTCCGGCCGTTCTGTAATCGTAGTAGGACCGGAACTGCGGTTCTGGCAGTGCGGTCTGCCGAAGAAAATGGCCCTGGAACTGTTCAAGCCGTTCATCATGAAGAAGCTGGTGGAAAACGGCTATGCGCATAATATAAAGAGCGCCAAGAGAATGGTGGAAAAAGTAAGACCGGAAGTATGGGATGTGCTGGAAGGCGTCATCAAGGAGCATCCGGTAATGCTCAACCGTGCTCCGACCCTGCACAGACTGGGTATCCAGGCATTCGAGCCTGTACTGGTAGAAGGCAAAGCCATTAAACTCCACCCGCTGGTATGTACAGCATTTAACGCGGACTTTGACGGAGACCAGATGGCCGTACATGTGCCCTTGTCTGTGGAAGCCCAGGCAGAAGCCAGATTCCTGATGCTGTCCATCAACAACATTCTGGCGCCAAAAGACGGATCACCGATTACAACGCCTACACAGGACATGATCCTGGGAAGTTACTATCTGACCCATCCGGGCGTAGAAGAACGGAACACAGAGGCAGAAAAAGGCGATGGAAAAATCTTTACAGATATTGACGAAATGATCATGGCCTACCAGGCAAAAGAAGTAGGTCTGCATGCGAAAGTAAAAGTGCGCATGTACAAAGATGAGGAAGATACCCGAGGCAAGCTGGTGGAATCCACAGTAGGCCGGTTCATCTTCAACCAGGAGATTCCGCAGGATCTGGGATTTGTAGACAGAGAGGAAGATCCTTACGCACTGGAAGTAGACTTTCTCTGCGACAAGAAAAAACTGGGGCAGATCATTGACCGGTGCTACCGGATTCACGGAAATACAGGAACCGCCATTATGCTGGACTATATCAAAGATATGGGATTCCACTATTCCACAAGAGCTGCCATTACCATCGGTATTTCCGATATGGAGATTCCGGAAGCGAAAAAGGGAATCATTGAAGAATCGGAAAAGATGGTAGATAAATACGAAAAAGCATTCCGAAAAGGTCTGGTTTCCGACCAGGAACGATATGAAAAGGTAATCGAAATCTGGAACAAAACAACTGATGATGTAGCAGATGCACTGATGGATTCCCTGGGAACCCTCAACAACCTGTTTATCATGGCGCACTCCGGAGCTCGAGGCAGTAAAAACCAGATTCGTCAGATCGGCGGTATGCGAGGCCTCATGGCAAATGCGACAGGTAAAACAATCGAAATGCCAATCAAGGCAAACTTCCGTGAAGGGCTGTCAGTACTGGAATACTTCATCTCCTCCAACGGTGCGAGAAAAGGTCTGGCCGATACAGCACTGCGGACGGCCGACTCCGGTTACCTGACAAGAAGACTGGTAGACGTTTCCCACAATGTAATCGTAAGGGAATTTGACTGCGGAACCACAGAAGGTATTGAAGTAAGAGCCTTTACAGACGGCAAGGAAGTCATTGAATCTCTAAAACTGCGTATTATCGGAAGAACATCACTTAACGATATTTCAGATCCGCAGACAGGAGAACTGATCGTAGAGCAGAACGAAGAGATTACAGAAGCACAGGCAGAAGCCATTGAAGCAGCAGGCATCGAATCTGTAGCAATCCGCTCAGTCATGACCTGTCGCAGCAAAACAGGAATCTGCGCAAAATGCTACGGAAGAAATCTGGCCACAGGAGAATCGGTCAACATCGGAGAAGCTGTCGGAATCACAGCCGCACAGTCCATCGGTGAACCGGGTACGCAGCTGACCATGAGAACCTTCCATACAGGCGGCGTTGCCGGATCCGATATCACACAGGGTCTTCCAAGAGTAGAAGAGCTTTTCGAGGCCCGTAAACCGAAAGGCCTGGCAGAAATCTGCGAAGCTGACGGAACCGTCGTTTCCGTGGAAGCAAGAAAAGACAACAAAACACTCATTAAAGTCCGCGGAGAAGAAGAGCGGGAATATGTAGTTCCTTATGGAGCAAGACTGGATGTAAAAGAAGGCGACTACGTTCTGGCAGGCCAGAACATCACCAGAGGTCCGCTGGATCCAAAAGACATCTTAAGACTCAATGGTGTCGAAGGCGTATACCAGTACCTCCTCAAAGAAGTACAGCGTGTATACAAACAGCAGGGTGTAGACATCAACGACAAGCACGTTGAAGTCATCGTAAGCCAGATGCTTTCCAAGTGCAAGATTACCGAAGCGGGGGATACCTCTCTTCTGCCGGGAGGACAGTACAGCAAGCATGAAATTGATGAAGCCAATGCCCAGCTGGAAGAAGACCAGCAGCCGGCATCCTATGAGAGAATTCTCCTTGGAATCACCAAGGCTTCCCTGGCAACAAACTCCTTCCTGTCAGCAGCATCCTTCCAGGAAACAACCAGAGTTCTGACAGATGCGGCAATCAAAGGAAAGAATGACAAACTGCAGGGCCTGAAAGAAAATGTAATCATCGGTAAACTGATTCCGGCAGGTACAGGCATGAAGCGCTACAAGAACATCGAACTGGATTACGGTGTCAACACAGCCCTCATGGAAGCCTACACCGCAATGATGGCAGAGGAAGAAGAAGACGGAGAAGATGAGGAATATCTTGCAGAACCGCCGGAAATGGAAGACGGCGATGAGGCAGTGCAGGAAGATGCAGACTTTTTCAGCGAAGAAGGAAGCGCAGACGGAGAACTGCAGGAGCAGGAAGAAGACAGCCTCGAGACAGACCTTTCTCTGCAGGAAGAACCGGAAATCGAGTTCACAGAATCGGATGAAGAATAAAGAAAATCACAAATCCGATAAATATAATTGACTTTTTGTAGAAAACTATGATAGAATCAATTTCGGTCTCGGGCTTTTAAAAGCCCGAGATTGAAGTGCTTAAAAGCTTTTAAACTTCATTAAGTTTAAAATAGATAAAACAGACTGTGAAAACAGCGAAAGAAAGGAGAAAAGAATGCCTACTATCAACCAATTAGTACGTCAGGGCAGAACCAGCAGCACAAAGAAATCAAATGCGCCGGCTCTGGGCAGGGGAATGAACTCACTGAAGAGAGTTCCGACCAACGTTAACTCACCGCAGAAGAGAGGCGTATGCACTTCTGTAAAAACAGTTACACCTAAGAAGCCGAATTCCGCGCTTAGAAAAGTTGCCAGAGTTCGCCTTACGAATGGTATCGAAGTAACCGCTTACATTCCGGGAATTGGACACAATCTTCAGGAACACAGCGTTGTACTGATCAGAGGCGGAAGAGTAAAAGACCTCCCTGGTGTAAGATATCATATCGTCCGCGGAACTCTTGATACTGCCGGCGTAGCCGACAGAGGCAAAGCACGTTCCAAATACGGTGCAAAGCGCCCTAAGAAGTAGTAATCGGGAAATAACAGAGTGTTCTTGAATATAAATCATGAGCGCCACGGGGACCCTGGCTCAGAGAAGCTTGCGGCCCTTGAGTACCGAAAGCAGACTTGCCCGTTTCCGATTCGGTTATAAGGGAAACGGGAAGAGTAATTTTTCACGAGACCGTGAAGAGTGAAGTATAACCAGGCAAGGAGGGAAGAGAAGTGCCAAGAAAAGGAAACATACCAAAACGTGAAGTGCTTCCTGATCCGGTATACGGAAGTGTTGTTGTAGCAAAGCTGATCAACAACATCATGTTAGACGGAAAGAAAGGAACTGCTCAGTCTATCGTTTACAATGCATTCAAGCAGGTAGAAGAAACGACAGGAGAAAATCCTTTGGAAGTATTTGAAAAAGCAATGAACAACATCATGCCGGTTCTGGAAGTAAAGGCAAGACGTGTAGGTGGTGCAAACTACCAGGTACCGGTTGAAGTAAGACCGGAAAGACGTCAGACACTCGGTCTGAGATGGCTGACCAAGTACACAAGAGCCAGAGGCGAAAAGACAATGGCAGACAGACTGGCAAAAGAACTCATCGATGCATCCAACAACGCAGGCGCATCCGTGAAGAAAAAAGAAGATACACACAAGATGGCAGAAGCGAACAAGGCTTTCGCACACTACCGCTGGTAGGATGCGGTTTGTTAAAACCGCCTGAAGTATCGCAGATCAGATTAAATCTGCGATTGCGTATCACAAAGAAATATAAGCGCTGCGCATAGCGGCAAAATGATAAAACAAAAGGTAGAAGGGAGGATATGATGCCTAGAAGTTTTCCATTAGAAAAAACTAGAAACATTGGTATTATGGCGCACATTGACGCCGGTAAGACCACAACCACAGAACGAATTCTTTTCTATACAGGAAGAACCCATAAGCTTGGCGAAACTCACGAAGGTGCGGCAACTATGGACTGGATGGAACAGGAACAGGAACGTGGTATCACTATCACCTCTGCAGCTACTACAGCACAATGGAAAGATGTAAGAATCAACATTATTGATACACCGGGACACGTAGACTTTACGGTTGAAGTAGAGCGTTCACTGCGTGTACTCGATGGAGCTGTCACTGTACTTTGCGCAAAGGGCGGGGTAGAACCTCAGTCCGAAACAGTCTGGAGACAGGCTGAGAAGTACGGAGTTCCAAGAATGATCTTTGTCAACAAAATGGACATCATGGGAGCAAACTTTTACAGAGTTGTAGACATGGTAAAAGACAGACTGAAGGCAAACGCTGTGCCTATCCAGCTTCCAATCGGTGCAGAAGAAGATTTTGTTGGGATCATTGACTTAGTAGAGATGAAAGCAGAGATTTACAAGGATGATCTTGGTAAGGAATTTGCTGTTGAGGAAATTCCGGAAGAATTAAGAGAAACTGCACAGGAATGGAGAGACAAGCTTCTGGAATCCGTAGCTGAAACGGACGAAGAGCTGATGATGAAATTCCTGGAGGGCGAAGAACTGACGAAGAAGGAAATTAAGGGAGCAATCAGAACCTGCACACTGGCAGGAGAAATGATCCCTGTAACCTGCGGATCCGCATACAGAAACAAGGGTGTTCAGATGATGCTGGATGCTGTTGTAGATTATATGCCTTCCCCGCTGGATATTCCGCCGATCAAGGGAATCATTCCGGGAACAGAAGAGGAAGAAGAAAGACCTGCAGACGACAACGGTCCTTTCTCTGCACTGGCATTCAAGATCATGGCAGACCCGTTCGTTGGAAAACTGGCTTTCTTCAGAGTATACTCCGGAACTTTAAAATCAGGCTCCTATGTATACAACTCAACGAAGGGCAAGAAAGAAAGAATCGGAAGAATTCTGCAGATGCATGCAAACAAGAGAGAAGAAATCACAGAGGTTTATTCCGGAGACATTGCAGCAGCTGTAGGTCTGAAAGATACAACAACAGGAGATACGCTTTGTGACGATAAACACGAAATCATTCTGGAATCCATGGAATTCCCGGATCCGGTAATCGAGATCGCTATCGAACCAAAGACAAAGGCAGGACAGGAAAAGATGGGGATTGCTCTGGCAAAGCTGGCAGAAGAAGACCCTACCTTCAAGACCTACACCAATGAAGACACCGGACAGACTATCATCGCAGGTATGGGTGAGCTCCATCTGGAAATCATCGTAGACCGTCTGCTTCGTGAATTCAAGGTAGAAGCAAATGTCGGAAAACCGCAGGTATCCTACAAAGAAACGATTACGCAGCCTGCTGATGTAGATCACAAGTATGCGAAGCAGTCCGGCGGACGCGGTCAGTACGGTCATGTTAAGATTAAAATCTTCCCGAAAGAACCGGGTGAAGGTTTTGAATTTAAGAACTCTATCGTGGGAGGTGCAATTCCGAAGGAATACATCCCTAAGATCGAGGAAGGAATCAAAGAGGCGATGCAGACCGGTCCTATGGCAGGATATCAGGTTGTGGACGTTGGCGTAGAACTGTACGATGGTTCTTACCACGAAGTCGACTCCTCCGAAATGGCATTTAAGATTGCAGCTTCCATGGCTTTCAGAGAAGCATGCAAGAAAGCAAAACCGGTTCTGCTGGAACCGATCTTCAAAGTAGAAGTTACAGTTCCGGAAGAATATATGGGAGATGTAATCGGAGATATCAGCTCCAGAAGAGGCAGAATCGAAGGTTCCGATATGAACAACGGTGCAGTTGCTGTAAGAGGCTTTGTACCGCTTTCCGAAATGTTCGGATATGCAACAGACCTGCGTTCCAAAACACAGGGTCGCGGCGTGTATGTAATGCAGTTCGACCACTTCGAAAAACTGCCGGATAATTTAGTGGAATCGATTAACAAATAAAGGAGAAACGGAAAAATGGCAAAGCAAAAGTTTGAAAGAAACAAACCGCATATCAATATCGGTACCATCGGCCACGTAGACCATGGTAAAACTACTCTGACAGCAGCAATCACAA
>CAUWJW010000085.1:0-9997 GCA_963558985.1 uncultured Clostridia bacterium
AAAAGTCTCTGGTTCAGAGAAATACATATCTGAAAGAGTCCTATATTGATGAGTCTGTTTTAGATATCTGGGATTACAAGCTTGCCGAATATGGAAGCAAAGTAATTCTTCAGAGAGATGAGTTTGTGAAGCAGATCCATAGAATCAGCAGTAAGATTCATGAAGGTATCACAAACGGAAAAGAGCAGCTGCATGTTTTTTATGAACCGAGTATTCCTATCTGCCAAAACCTGCAGACTTATTTTTATGAAATTCTGAAGGATAACAGAAAGAAGGATATGAGAAACAGAACAACAGGGAAGGGTCCTCATAAAGATGATTTAAAACTTCAGACAGGAGGAATTGATATTCGTCATTTTGGATCACAGGGACAGCAGCGGACAGCCGCCCTTTCTTTAAAACTTTCGGAGATAAGGCTCATTAAAGAAGAAACAGGAGAAAATCCGATACTCTTGCTGGATGATGTATTATCTGAACTGGATCAGGAGAGACAAAACTATTTGATCCATTCTCTTACAGATACACAGATTTTTATTACAACGACAGAGATCTCGCCGGAAGTAAAGCATTTTTTAAAAAATATAAGGTATTATAAAATAGAAAAAGGTACTGTGTTAGAATAATCCTTGTTAAAAAATATATTTAAAAAGCAAAAAATAAGCCTTAAACTTTGGAAAATAAGAGGTTTGATAAAAAATGTCCAAATCGCACTAAAACTTGTAAAAAGTGCGATTTTGTTATATAATGATATATCTATGGAAATAAATAGATTGAATGATTACGAAAGATAAAGAGGTGAAGCAATCGATGAGCGCAGATGTTAAGCAGCAGCAATACAATGCTGAACAGATCCAAGTGCTTGAGGGATTAGAGCCGGTTCGAAAAAGGCCGGGAATGTATATTGGAAGTACCGGACCGAGAGGTCTGCATCATTTAGTATACGAAATCGTTGATAACAGTGTGGATGAGGCTTTGGCAGGCTACTGCAAATCTATAAACGTAACCATACAGAGAGATAATTCTATTATGGTTGAAGATGATGGCCGGGGAATGCCGGTGGATAAACATCCGAAGCTTGGCATCCCTGCAGTAGAAGTCATTCACACAGTACTTCATGCAGGCGGAAAATTCGGCGGCGGAGGATACAAAGTATCCGGAGGACTTCATGGCGTAGGCGCTTCTGTAGTAAATGCTCTTTCTACTCATATGGAAGTAGAAATTAGAAGAAATGGAAAAATATACAAACAGACATATGAACGAGGAAAAACAACTTCACCCCTTACTGAGATAGGAAATTCTGAAAGAACAGGATCAAAGAGTGTCTTCTGGCCGGATCCTGAAATTTTTGATGACATTGAATTTGATTATAATACTCTTGAATACAGACTCAGAGAAATGGCTTTCCTGAACAAAGGGATAAAGATTACTTTGAAAGATGAAAGAGCAGGAAGAGAGAATGAAGAAGTCTTTCATTATGAAGGCGGAATTCGGGAGTTTGTTGTTCACCAAAACAAGAATAAAGAACCGCTGCATCAGAGTATTGTGTATTTTGAAGTGCAGAAAAAAGGCATGGAAGTAGAAGTTGCTATGCAGTATACAGACCGGTATAATGAGCTTCTTCTTTCTTATGCCAATAATATTAATACAACAGAAGGCGGAACACACATGGTAGGATTTAAAACAGCTCTTACCAGAGTGATGAATGACTACGCCAGAAAAAATAAATTTTTAAAGGAAAATGATGATTCTCTTTCGGGCGAAGATGTGAGAGAAGGTCTTACAGCCATTATTTCTGTGAAACTGACAGAACCTCAATTTGAAGGACAGACGAAAACAAAGCTGGGAAACAGTGAAATGCGAGGATTTGTGGAAACCTCCACCAGTGAAAATCTAACTGCATTTTTAGAAGAAAATCCTGCTCAAGCAAGGATTATTCTGGATAAATGCCTGCGGGCAGCAAGAGCAAGAGAAGCTGCGAGAAAGGCAAGAGAACTGACTAGAAGAAAGGGTGTTCTTGATGGAACCTCTCTTCCGGGAAAACTGGCAGACTGCTCCGAAAAAGATCCGTCTATTTCTGAAATCTTTCTGGTAGAGGGTGATTCTGCCGGAGGTACAGCAATTAACGGAAGAGATAGAAAAAGACAGGCAATTCTCCCATTGCGAGGTAAAATTCTTAATGTGGAAAAGGCAAGACTGGATAAGATTCTGAATTCTGATGAAATTAAAAATATGATAACTGCTTTTGGATGCGGAATCGGAGATGATTTTAATCTGGAAAAATTAAGATATCATAAAATTATTATTATGACCGATGCAGATGTGGATGGAGCGCATATCAGAACGCTGCTGCTTACTTTCTTCTATCGGTATATGACTCCTCTGATTGAAGGAGGATATGTGTATGCTGCTCAGCCTCCTCTTTTCCAGGTGAAAAAGGGAAAGGAAATTTATTACACTTACTCAGATGCAGAGCAGGAAAGACTGCTTGCATCCATTGCTGATAAACCTGGAAAAGCAGAAATACAAAGATACAAAGGTCTTGGTGAGATGGATGAAAATCAGCTGTGGGAAACTACTATGAATTTTGAATCCAGAACTTTAGTTCAGATTACCTTAGATGATGTAGCTGCAGCAGATGAAATCTTTACTACCCTGATGGGGGATAAAGTCCCTCCGAGGAGAAAATTCATTGAAGAAAATGCAACCTATGCGACTTTGGATATTTAAATAAGGGGGTAAAAAGTGGCAAATTTGATAGAGGATCAAAAACTGATCCAGCATGAGATATACAAGGAGATGAAAGATTCCTATATCGATTATGCTATGAGTGTAATCGTAGGACGGGCGCTACCTGATGTAAGAGATGGCCTGAAACCTGTACACCGGAGAATTCTTTACGGAATGAGCGGCCTTGGAATCACACCTGATAAACCATACAAAAAATCAGCTCGTATCGTAGGGGAAGTTATGGGTAAATATCATCCTCACGGTGACAACTCTATTTATGATGCTATGGTAAGGCTGGCGCAGCCATTTTCTACAAGATATATGCTAGTAGACGGTCATGGAAACTTTGGTTCTGTAGACGGTCACGGTGCTGCAGCTATGCGTTATACAGAAGCGCGAATGACTCCGTTTGCACTTCAGATGCTGCGGGATATTGATAAAGAAACTGTTGATTTTATGCCGAACTTTGATGAGGAAGAAAAGGAGCCTGTAGTTCTTCCTTCCAGAATACCGAACCTGCTTATTAATGGCAGCAATGGGATTGCAGTAGGCATGGCCACATCAATTCCTCCCCATAATCTTGGTGAGGTTATTGATGCTACAGTGAAGATGATCGAAGATAAGGACTGTACAATCGATGATCTGATTCAAATTGTAAAAGGTCCTGACTTTCCTACCGGTGCCATTATAATGGGCAAAAATAATATAAAAAATGCTTACAAGACCGGGCAGGGAAAAGTAATCGTAAGATCAAAAACGGAAATTGAAGAAACAAATCGCGGAAAATCTCAGATTATTGTTACAGAAATTCCATACCAAGTGAACAAAGCAAGGCTGATTGAAAAAATTGCAGAGCTTGTAAAAGATAAGCGGGTAGAAGGGATATCCGATATCCGGGATGAATCTTCCAGCCGTGAAGGTATGCGTATCGTAATCGAGCTGAAAAAAGATGCAAATCCTCAAATTATCTTAAACAGGCTGTATAAGCATACACAGCTTCAGGAAAGCTACAGTATGATTATGATTGCGCTTGTAAACGGGCAGCCTAAGATTCTGACACTGTATGAGATTCTGGAAGAATATTTAAAGCATCAGTTTGATGTTGTTACAAGAAGAACAAAATACGATCTGAAAAAAGCAGAAGCAAGAGCTCATATTTTAGAAGGTCTTCGAATTGCTCTGGATAATATTGACGAAATAATCCGTATTATTCGTTCCAGCTATAACGATGCAAAAGAAAAACTCATGGAAAGATTTGGACTTTCCGAAATACAGGCGCAGGCTATTTTAGATATGAGACTGGCACGTCTGCAGGGATTGGAACGAGAAAAAATCGAAGCTGAATATGCGCAGCTGCAGGAAAAGATAGCTTATTACAAAGAGCTTTTGGCAGACAAAGATAAAATGATGGGTGTTATCCGGGATGAACTTCTGGAAATCAAAGAAAAATATGTAGATGAAAGAAGAACAAGGATTATAGCAGATGCCAAAGAGATTAATGAAGAAGATCTGATTCAGGAAAAACAGGTAGCTGTTACGCTGACTCATCTTGGATATCTGAAGAGAGTTGCTGCGGACACTTATAAGACCCAAAAAAGAGGCGGAAAGGGAATTACAGCTCTGACCACAAGAGAAAATGATTTTGTGAAAAACCTGATTTTAACATCTACTCATGATTATCTGATGTTCTTTACTAATACAGGAAAAGCGCATAAAATCAAAGCTTATGAGATTCCGGAAGCAACAAGAACTGCAAAAGGAACGCCTGCTGTAAACTTCCTGAATCTGATGCAGAGAGAACGTATTACAGCTGTTATTCCGATTCAGGATTTTTCAGAAGACAAGTATCTGATTGCAGTTACCAAAAAAGGTACAATTAAAAAGACTGCACTTTCTAATTTTGATACGAGCAGAAAAGACGGTCTGATTGCTATTAATCTGAAAGAAGGCGATCAGCTGGTAGATATCAAGCAGACTACAGGAACTGATAATGTTATTATCGTTACAAAATACGGAAAATGTATCTGTTTCTCAGAAGATGATGTACGTCCGATGGGAAGAATTGCAGCCGGTGTAAGAGCAATCAAACTGGAAGAAGATGATGAGGTTGTATCAATGGAACTGGTACAGCCTGATGAAGAGCTTTTAGTTGTTACTACAAACGGTTATGGAAAGAGAACACCTGTAAAAGAATACAAGATTCAGGTAAGAGGAGGAAAAGGTCTTCTTACCTATGACAAAGGCAAATTCAAAAAAACAGGTGAACTTGTAGGCGCAATGGTAGTAAATGAAGATGATGAGATTCTTCTGATCAACTCAGATGGAATCATAATCCGGATAGAAGCAAAAGAAGTTTCTGTACTGGGACGGGCTACACAGGGTGTAAAAATTATGAAAGTTGAAGAAGATTCCAATATCATTGCACTTGCAAAAGTTATAAAAGATGAAGATTTAGAAAAAGAACCTGCTGAGGATAAGAATGAACAAAACAGCGGGCAGATGGAAATTAAGACGGAATAGGAGACAAAAATGGGTGATTTGCTTAAGTTTACCATACCGGGGCAGCCTGAATATGTGAAAATTGCTAAATTGGCTGTTGGGTCTGCTGCGGGGATTGCAAATTTTGATATTGAAGCAATCGAAGATATTGAGATAGCAGTGGGAGAAGCTTGCAAAAATATTTCTTGTCATGGTTTTGATGGATTTAGTAATTTTTATGAAGTAGAATGTCAGATTGATGAAAATAAAATCGTCATTACAGTATCTGATGAACGTTGTGAGCATAGTCTCAAGAAATCAAAGAAACCTTGTCTGGATTGTCCAAACGAGGGAAATTTGGGAATTTATATTATAAAATCACTGATGAATGAAGTAGAAATCGTTAAGGCAGAAAATAGGAACAGTATCAGAATGGTGAAGAATAAATGTTGAATCAGGAATTGTTCGACCAATATTATGAGACAAAAGATATTTCTGTAAGAAATGAATTAGTCGAGTCTTACTTGTATATGGTAGAGATTTTAATTCGAAAATATCTAAATAAGGGCGTGGAATATGATGATCTTTATCAGGTCGGTTCCATGGCTCTGATTTCTGCTGTAGAAAGATTTGATCCGACAAAGGGCTATGAGTTTTCAAGCTTTGCAACTCCAACGATCATAGGGGAAATCAAAAAATATTTCAGAGATAAAGAATGGAGTGTAAAAGTTCCGCGCAGGATGAAAGAAATATCAGGAAAAATTCAATCAGTAAAAGAGGAACTTTTAAGCAAATATCAAAGAACTCCTACTATTACAGAAATAGCTGACTATATGGGCTATTCAGAAGAAGAAGTGTTTCAGGCTATGGAAAGTAGCATGGCATACAATGCTTTTTCTCTGAGCCAGACTTTTGATGAATCCGGTGAAGAAGGAGACAGTGCAGCTTTTGAAAGGTTTGCAGCTGTGGAAGATGAAGGCTATAACCGATTAGAATACGGTGAAATGATTTCAAAAGTATTGGGTGAATTAAGTGATACCAATAAGTTTATATTTAAACAGCGGTTTATAGAAGATAAATCACAGGCGGAAATAGCCAGAAAACTGGGTGTTTCACAAATGACTGTCTCCAGAGCAGAAAAAAGTATCAGAGAACGTTTTCAGCAGGAAGCACAATGTTAGGAGGAAATGTATGAAGAGAGTATTTTCCGGTGTACAGCCGACAGGCAATATTCATATAGGGAACTATTTAGGGGCTTTAAAACAGTTTGTAGAATTGCAGGATGAAAATGAATGTCTCTACTGTATCGTTGATATGCATTCTATTACAGTTCCTCAAGATCCAAAGGAATTGAGGAAACATACTTTAGATGTGGCAGCCTTATATCTGGCAGTCGGTGTAGATCCAAAAAAATCAATTGTATTTGTGCAGTCAGATGTGCCCGGGCATGCAGAACTTTCATGGATTTTGACTTGCAATTCTTATACTGGCGAACTTTCCAGAATGACCCAGTTTAAAGATAAAAGCAAGGGAAAGGAATCTGCTCCTACAGGGCTTTTTACCTACCCTGTCCTGATGGCTGCAGATATTCTTCTGTATGATACAGATATTGTTCCTGTGGGAAATGACCAGAAACAGCATATTGAGCTCTGCCGGGATATTGCCACTCGTATCAATAATAAATACAAGAAAACTTTTGTTGTACCTGAAGGAAGATTTTTAAAGGCAGGAGCAAGAATTATGGCTTTAGATGATCCTTCCAGTAAAATGAGCAAGAGTGCAGAAAATATTCACAGCAGGATATCGCTTTTGGATGAACCATCAAAAATTAAAAAATCTATTATGAGAGCAACTACAGATTCAGATGGACAGATTCGTTTTGATCCGGAAGAAAAACCGGGTGTAAGCAACCTTTTGAATATTTACAGTGTTTTCTCCGGTATGGAAATTGCTGACATTGAAAAGAAATATGAAGGCTGTGGATATGGAGATTTTAAGAAGGATCTGGTACAGGTTACTACCGAATCCCTCGCTCCTATTAAAGAACGGTTTGATGAAATCAGAGAATCAGAAGAGCTCATAAATATACTAAAGGATGGAGCCGAAAAGGCAGGAGCAATTGCAGAAAAAACAATGAAACGTGTGAAAGACCGGTTCGGTCTTGGCTTTTAATGGACAAAAGGTCCCATTTTCAATAATAATTTGAGGATGGGCTTTTTTTCATCAACAAGGTGGTGAGTATATGGCTTTATTAAAATGTCCGGAATGCGGGGAATCTGTATCTGAATTTGCAAAATCATGTCCAAACTGTGGATGCCCTATGTCTGATATTGCTCAGGAAAATCAGGTTGCAGACAGAAGCTGGGATAAGAGAAAGGAAAAATCGACTACTTATACACAGGCTTACAGCCAGGAAGAGCTGAATCGAGCCTTGGAGGAAGCAAAGAGAGGAAATAAGAGGCAGCAGAGAAAACCGGGTCAAAAGAGAATTGTCAAAAATTCCGAAAGTGTGCTGGCAGGAAGAACTAAAAAAGAAAAAACTGGAAAAACAAAAAAGAGCAGAACTCAAAAACATAAAAATTCCGGTTTCGATAAAAAGTGGATTTTTATGATAATTGGGATTTTGGCAGTCCTTGCAATTGTTATTGTTTCTTTTGCATCTATGAATGGTGCGGATAAAAAGAAAAAAGAATTAGAAGAAATAACAGTTCCTCAGGAGTCTCAGCAACCACAGAAAACAAGCGGATACTATGAAAATCCATATGCAGAAGGTCCTTCTGATTCTTATGAGGAGACTGCAAGGGAAACAAAAAAAGAAGAAACAAAAAGGGAAACAAAAGAAACGACACAAAGACAAACAACAACAAAAGCTACTGCTCCGCCGGAAACACAGGCGCCTGCAACAGAGCCTGAAGAGCCGGGAGAATTATAATTTAAGGGGGATAGAATCATGGCACTGATTAAATGTCCGGAATGTGGTCATTCTGTATCTGAATTTGCGAAAAACTGTCCAAACTGCGGATGGCCTGTACAGGAAAATATGGAACAGAGGGAAAGAGATTCTTATGACGAATATGAAACTAGAAACAGGAGTAGAAAAAGCAGAGGTAAAAGGGGAAAATCTTCAAGCCATTCTATAAAAATAGGAGGAAAAGGATCGCGGGGATCAAGCCGGCGTCCTGTCCATAAGACTGTGAAAAAGACTAGTTTCTGGCCTGCTGTAGCAGTTCTTATTATTATACTGGCTTTGGCAGCAGGCGGTGCTTATTATTATTTTTATATTTACAAGGATAAGCCTAAAGAAGAGGGAATGCAGCAGACCCAGCCGACAACTGTGGAAGAAACACAGCAGATAACGGAGCCTAGTTATGAAACACAGCCTTCTTATGAATCTGAGGAAACAGAGACAGAGCCGCAGACGGACTATCCTGCAGAAGGAACAGATGGAAATAATATACCGGGAGGAGCGGATGCCTGATTTTACATCCACTCCTTCATAAGGAGAAAATCGCGAATATTTTTATGACGTATACCGTTTGTACTTAAGTTAGCTTCATCAAGCGTAACAATATATTTTGGATAATGATCCTTAAGTCCTGAAAAAGAGCGGATTTCACGATTAAGTGCTTCAGAAGAGGTTAATAGATAATTTACCTGTATATAAATCTTTTCCTTTCCTTTTTCTGCAATAAAATCTATTGTTTTCGTGGGAGATGTTCCGGAAGTAACGTGATATTCTCTTCGCAGGAGTTCTATAAACACAATATTTTCCAAAGCTGTATGAATGCTTTTTATATTGTTTGCCTGCAGACAAGCTTCACGCATTCCATGGTCTGCAGGATAAAATTTATCTCCGGTAGTAAGCTGTTTCATACTTCCGATATCGCGACGATGTATACGATAAAATAAAAATGATTTTTCACAATACGTCAGATATTGAAGGATTTTTTCAGCTGAAACAATCCTTTTGTTCTCTTTAAAGTACTTTGAAAGAGAGGTGGCGGTAAAAGAGATTCCTGCATTTGCAAAGAGATAACGAATAATTGTCTCTAAAAAACGGACATCTCTTACTTTGGAGTTTGACAAAATATCTTTTAATTGAATGATAATTGAAAGATCCCGAAGAGAACGTGTACAGAGCTCATTTTCGAATCTGTATTTTTCTAAATAAGGGATCCCTCCGAAAAAGAGATATTTTGTGAAAATTTCTTTACTTGATGTTTCAGGAAAGGAAGCAAGATAAAGCTGTGAAAATTCCTGAAAAGAAAAAGGATAAATCATAAAGGTGTGATAATCTTTCTTAAGTAACATATCCAGTTCAGGAGAAAAGACAGACATACTTGATGCAGTAATATAAATATCGCATTTTCTTTCTGAAAGGATGGAAGCAATGCAGGATTCCCAGTTCTGCACATTTTGAATTTCATCAAGAAAGAAGTATACCAGGTCGGAAGTCTCTTTGTTCCAGGTTAAAAGCTTCTTGTACAGATTTTCACCATTGCAAAGTTCAGCATAGCGCATGTCTTCAAAATCGAGGGAAAGAAATTGATTCGTATCTGTATTTTTTTCTTTAAGCTCCTTTTTTATAAGTTCTAAAATGGACGATTTGCCGCTCCTGCGGATTCCTGTCAGTATTTTTAATTTCCTGTTTCCTATGAAAGGCCGGATTTTGTTCATATATAATTCGCGATTAATAAGCAAAGCAATCCTCCTATGATAGTTCTAATTTTATTAATTATAACAAATATTTAATAAAAAAATCAAATTTTATCAGTTATAACCGGTAAAATTT
>CAUWJW010000086.1:0-9989 GCA_963558985.1 uncultured Clostridia bacterium
TTCGCCTAATCGAAAACAAGAAATTCTCTTGGCAGACAAGATTAAAATGATCATACAGAAAGGACTCTTCAAAGAATGGATGACAATCTTATTACCATTGAACAATTAACCAAAACCTTCATTACTGAAAAAGGGAAAGAAGTAAAAGCTCTTCTTAAAACGGATATTGCTGTAAAAAAGAACGATTTTGTCTGCATTGTAGGCCCGTCTGGATGTGGGAAGTCCACCCTTTTGCGGATTATTGCCGGTCTTGAACAGGCAACCTCCGGTCAAGTTTTATATAATAAAAGGAAGCAAACTCGCCCTAATCGGGAGATTGGCATGGTTTTTCAGCAGTATTCTCTTTTGCCATGGAAAACAGTAGAAGAAAATATTACACTCGGTCTGGATTTTGGCAAAGTGAATAAAGCAAAAAAAAATGACTGTGCCAATCACTTTTTAAAAATGATTGGTATGGAAAGCTTTCGGCATGCCTATCCTTATGAAATATCCGGTGGCATGCAGCAGCGTGTCGCTATTGCACGAGCATTAGCTAATGATCCTCAAGTTCTTTTGATGGATGAACCTTTTGGTGCACTGGATGCTTATACAAGAATTCTAATGCAAGAGGAGCTTCTAAAAATTTGGGAACAAAATAAAAAAACTGTGCTCTTTGTAACCCACAGTGTTGATGAGGCAATTTATCTTGCAGACCGTATTGTTGTTATGTCTTCCCGCCCCGGAAAAATAGAAAAAATAATTCCTGTTAATATGCCTCGCCCGCGTGATCGGGCCGATTCATCTTACGGAAAATTATCAAGTGAAATTTTTTCTGTTCTTGAGGCCGGTTCTAATCATAATTAACTAATCTAGCCATATTTTTGCAATACCATAGGGATACTGCTTCGTTCTTTTCGAATGCAGTATCCCATTTTTGGCTTTACCTTCCTAAAGCTTCCTCTATACTTTCCCTGCACAATTCCACGACCCGGTCAATCTGCGGCCTTGTAATGGTCAGCGGCGGGTTGAAATAGACCGTTTCCCCTATTGGCCGCAGCATCAGCCCCCGCTCCATTGCTGCTTTATAAATCTCATACCCAAGCCTTTTCTCCGGTGCAAAGGGCTTCTTTGCCGGCACATCTTCCACCAGTTCGATGGCCCTGATTAAGCCGATTCCCCGTATTTCCCCTACGTTCTTATATCCCCCGAAAACCTCCTGCATCCTCCTTTTCAAGTAGGCTGCCTGCGTATGCTTTAATACCTGCTCCTCTTTGAGAATATGCAGCACTTCCACGGCCGCCGCACAGGCAAGCGGATTGCCGCTGTAAGTGGTACTGTGCATGAACGTTCTGCCTTCCTCAAAATCTCCGTAAAAGGCCTGATAAATCTCATCTTTTGTAACTGTAAGTGCCATAGGCATAAAGCCACCGGTCAGACCTTTTGACAGACACATAAAGTCCGGTGTAATTCCTGCATGTTTGCAGGCAAACATTTTTCCTGTTCTCCCATATCCCACTGCAATTTCATCGGCAATCAGATGCACGCAGTAGGAATCGCACAGCTCTCTGATTTTTTTCAGATACACAGCCGGGTAAATCCGCATACCCGCCGCACCCTGCACAATGGGCTCGAGAAGAAAAGCGGCTGTTTCTTTTCCATAGGCTGCAAAGGCCTGTTCTGCATCTTTAATGCATTCTGTGCTGCAGTGCTCCCTGTCCTTTCCATAGGGGCAGCGAAAACAGTCCGGCCCAGGCACATGGATTGCCGAAAACAAAAGGGGTTCGAAAATTTTTGTATATCTGTCCATTCCGCCTACAGCAAGTGTTCCCAGATTTTCTCCGTGATACCCGTTTGCCAGCGTCATAAACCTCCTTCTTTGCGGCGAGCCTGTCTGGCTATGATACTGAAAGCTCATTTTCATTGCGGTTTCCACGGCTGTAGCGCCGCTGTCCACAAAGAAAAACTTTTCCAGCCCTTGCGGCAGAAGTTCCGACAGGAGGCTGCACAGCTCTTCTGCCGGTCTGTGGGTGAAGCCTGCAAACATAACGTGCTCCAGCTGATCCAGCTGTTTTTTGACAGCTTCCTTGATTCTTAAGTTACCATGCCCCAGCAGATTGCACCACCAGGAGCTGATGACATCCATATATGCCCTCCCGTTTTCATCATAAATGTAAAGGCCTTCTCCCCGCTGCGCCCGCACCGGCGGAAAAGCCTCATGATCTTTCATTTGTGTGCACGGATGCCAGATGTGCTCTTTCATTTTTGCCTTCCTTTCTCATACAGCTGTGCCAGGCTGTCTGCTTCGATAGCAATCTCCTTTGCGCCTTCTTCCACGCAGGCAATGACAGGTATGCCTGCCGACTCTTCCAGAAACCGCTTATTGTCCTCTTCCATCACATCGCCTCTGTGAAACCGATTCAGAATCACTCCTTTTACAGGAATGTTTTTTTGGCGGGCATATGCAGCAGTAAGCATCGTACTGTTTATCGTTCCCAGACCTGCAGGTGCCACAATGAGGATCCCCAAACCCATTTCCCGGATAATATCCTCTAAAAGGATCTTGTTTCTTACAATCGGACAGATGATGCCGCCGCTTCCTTCTGCTGTTACATATTCCCACCTGCTGCAGATTCTGCGGTAATCTGCCAGGATTTTCTCCATATCAGCTGGTTTCTCTTCCAATTCCCCTGCCAGATGAGGAGATACCGCCTTTTCATAAATATAGGAGACCATTTCTTCTGCCTCTGCATCCAGCTTTGCTGTCTTTCTTACATACTCTGCATCTCCGGGAATCAAACGGTTCCCTTCTTTTACCGCTCCGCTGAGAGCCGCTTTATAATAACCTGCGCTGTACCCCGCTTCCCGCAGCTTTTTTACAAGAAGCGCTGTTACAAAGGACTTTCCCGCATCGGTTCCTGTCCCTGTTATAAAAAGTCCTTTACTCATTGTATTTCACCTCAAATCCAAGTGTTTGCAGCATCTCGAGGTCTTCTCTGATGGAAATTCCCGAAGTTGTCAGCATGTCTCCTGTAATGGCTGCATTGGTGCCTGCCTGCAGAAATTCCTTCCCCTTGTCAGAGAAAAGTCCCCGCCCTCCTGCCAGACGAATGGAAGCCTGCGGCAGCGCAAAGCGAAAAAGGGCTATGCTCCTGATGATTTCTTCTTCGGAAAGAGGGTCTCTTCCCTCTAATGGCGTTCCCGGTATCGGATTCAGCACGTTGATGGGAACAGAGCGGATTCCCAGTTCTCTAAGCTGCAGTGCCAGATCAATACGATCCTCCATATTTTCTCCCAGCCCAAAAATCCCGCCGCTGCATACAGTAAGCCCGGCTTCCTGGGCTGCCTTGATTGTGAAAATCTTTTCGTCATAGGTATGGGTTGTGCAAATTTGTGGAAAAAATCGCCTGGAGGTTTCCAGATTATTGTGATAACGAAAGACACCTGCCTCTTTTAGTTTTATCAGCTGTTCCTTTTTCAGCAGTCCGTGGGAGGCGCACAGCCGGATTCCGCAGGCGGTTCCAATGGCTTTATAGACAGTGCACAGCTGCTCCACTTCTTTTTCCTCTAACGCTCTGCCTGATGTGACAATGGAAAACCGGAGCACACCTTTCTTCCAGTTGTAAAGAGCTTCTTGCAAGAGCCTGTCTGCTGGGATGAGGGGGTACGTCCGGATTTCTGCTTTATGGAAAGCGGATTGGGCGCAGTATTTGCAGTCTTCGCTGCAGCTGCCGCTTTTCCCGTTGACAATGGTGCACAGGTCGAATCCATTCCCGCACAGCTCTCTGCGCAGTACATCGGCTGCTTTTCTCAGCGCTTCCAGTGGCTGGCGGCTAAGACCCATAAGCTCTTCTTTTGTCAGCATGCCGCCTGCGTGAATTTTGTGATATGCTTCTCTGATCATGGCAGAAACCTCCTTACTGCAGGCAGGATACGTTTTCCCAGTATTCCGCATAAGATGCAGATGGCCAGATCTCCCGGCACTGCCAGAACGAAGCAGTAAAGCATAAGAGGACCGAATGCAATGGGTGTATCCAGCACATAATTGGAAATCCAGTAGTAATAGGACATGCCGATCAGATATACGGCAGCCAGTCCTGCAAGGGAAGCTGCGAAGATTCTGACAGCAGACAGTTCCCCGGAATGCTGTAAAAGTTTTCCTGTCAGAAAGGTGCCCGCTGCAAACCCAAGCAGGTACCCGAAGCTGGGAAGCAGGACATACCCCGGGCCGCCTCCCTGTGCAAAGATGGGAAGTCCTGCAAGACCCAAAGCGATATAGGCTGCCACACTGGCTGTACCCAGTCCGGGTCCCAGAAACATGCCTGCCAGTGTGGTGAAAAGAAACTGCAGGGTAAACGGTACAACCGGAACCGGTATTTTAATAAAGGCGCCTGCTGCAATGAGCGCTGTAAAAAGAGCGCATAAAACCAGGCGCTGCATAGAACTTGCTTTTGCCATAATATTTCCTCCTTGTATAGTTCTATTATAATGCGCGCTTTCAGATTGTCAACTTTATTTTATATTAAGTTGACAATATATTTATAAAATCCTGCTTAAAATCCCCCTTAGGAGACTTTGCTTATGTACCTCGTCTGCCTAAGGGGGATTCAATCAAAATATGCTCTTATCTAACCTTTACTTGTTTAATCTTGCTGTAAGCGCCATAGTACGACTTACTTCCAATCTTCTTATATATCCGGTCACTGTATCCGGGACAGAAGCCTGTACTTCAGCTGAAACTTCTGCAGCTTGCATCTGCGCAGTTTTTGCAGCTGTGGGAGCCTCACCGCTGACCGCCGCAGAGACGGCAGCCGGTATCATCGTTACTGCCATGACAAGTGAAGTCACCGCAGCAATTATTCTTTTCCTCATAACTACATTCCTCCTCTTGAATCTCTGCACCAAAAAATTCACTTACAAATACTTCTTGAAGCGCTCTACGTTCTTTTCTTCAAAGGTTTTCAAATGCTCCATCAGTTCCAGAATATCCTTCTCTGCCGTATCCTTGTATTTACGAATATTCCGGATGGCGTCAATGACTCCCATGCTGCTTCCCACAATTAACATTTCTGCAATATGGGATACAGAGTCATCGGACAGCGTCTGAAAATTAATCATCAGGTAGGTACGAATCTTCTCAAAAGCAGAAAGCCCTTCTTCGTTAAACCCGTTTGCTTCCAGCATTTGCGCTGCCTTGTCATGAATGGCTCTGTATTCTTTGAGCTGGGTGTGGAGCCTGTCTTTAAAAACATCATCTGTGGTAATATCCATAAGCTGTGTTATGGTATCCACACCCATCTGCGAGTTCTGATAAATAAAATTCAAAAGTTCTGCATTCTGATTGTATTCCTGCATTCTGTTCCTCACACTCCTTTTTTCTATAGTGTGTACAGAAAATGCAAGGTTTATTCTCAAAGACGCCTACAGAAAAAGTTCCGGTTCTGCTCGTCTTGTATACATCTCTTCCAGTTCCTGCTTATGATAAAGGTAACCTTCATCCTCATAATATTTGGCGCCTTTTGGACATCTTTTGATACAGGAACCGCATTTGATACAGATTCCTGTAAACTCCCGCACATTGTCAAAAGAAATGGAGCCCATCGGGCACACCTCTGCGCAAAGCTTGCAGTCGTCACAAGTATCGTCAGTTAAAGGTTTTACCTTGCGTATGTCAATAAACACGCCGTTTCTGTCTCTCGGTTTATAATAAGGGCGGATAGGGTCTTCTCCCTTTACCTGCACCATGCCTCTGTCTTCCAGAACAATTTTAGAGGCAAACTCCTTTGCAAGCTCCATGTCTTTCTCATCAGGCCTTCCGTCTGCCAGGATCTTGGAGAAAGAGTGCTCCCCAATAAAAGCAGCTGCCGCTATCGTATGGAAGCCATCTTTTTCTAAAATATTGCGCAGTTCAATAAGACCGTCATCGTAATTCCGGTTTCCATATAAAACAATAGGCACGGCCAGTGCGCCGCCGCCCTGTACAGTATCCAAATACTTCAGAAGGACGTTCGGGACTCTGCCTGCATAAACAGGCACGCCAAATACTACCACATCATCGGCGGTAAAACGCTTCTCCTGTTCTCTTACCTGCGGAAGGGTAAAATCATAAATTTCTGCCTTTCCCTCTCCTGCCAGAACATTTGCCACACAAGTTACGATTTTCTCCGTTGTACCGGTGGGACTGAAATACATTGCCCATATCTTTTTCTCACTCATCTTCTGCCTTCCTTTCTACTTGTTATGTTATCACAGATTCCACAGGAAAGGAAGGCAGAAAAAAACTCTATGTGAATCCTTCTCATCCACATAGAGTTCTCATTTCTTATACTAATTCTAAAAATACAACTTCTGCGCAGTCACCGCGTCTTGGTCCTAATTTTAAAATTCTTGTATATCCACCGTTTCTGTCTGCATAGTTCGGTGCAATTTCATCGAAAAGTTTGCAAACAACAGCTTCGTCATAAACATATGCGAGCACCTGTCTTCTTGCATGAAGATCGCCGCGTTTAGCGAGAGTAATCATCTTCTCAGCCTGACGTCTGGCTTCCTTTGCTCTGTGCTCAGTTGTAGAAATACGTCCTTCTCTAAGCAGATCAGTAACGAGATTTCTCAGCATTGCCTTTCTGTGAGCAGTAGGTCTGCCTAGTTTTCTATATCCTGGCATCGCTAAATCCTCCTTTATTCATCGCTTTGTCTTAGGCCTAATCCTAATTCTTCAAGTTTGTGTTTTACTTCGTCCAGAGATTTTTTACCAAGGTTTCTGACTTTCATCATGTCATCTTCTGAACGATGAGTCAGTTCTTCCACAGTGTTGATGGCTGCACGCTTCAAACAATTGAAAGAGCGAACGGAGAGTTCCAGTTCTTCAATCGTCATTTCCAGTGCCTTCTCTTTCTGATCTTCTTCTTTTTCGACCATAATTTCCATCGTATCCGTGCTGTCTGTCAGTTCGATAAACAGGTTCAAATGTTCCTGCATAATCTTTGCGCCGATAGACACCCCTTCGCTCGGTGTGATCGAACCGTCTGTCCAGATCTCTAAAATAAGCTTATCGTAGTCAGTTACCTGACCAACTCTGGTATTTTCAACAGTAAAGTTAACCTTTCGTACCGGCGTATAAATCGAATCCGTTGGAATTACTGCAATTGGCGTATTTTCTGTCTTGTTCTGGTCAGCGGAGACATATCCTCTTCCTCTTGCCAGATTCATTTCCATAACCAAAGTTGCATTTTCCTCAAGAGTTGCAATATGCAAATCCGGATTACAGATTTCTAAGTCCGCGTCTCCAATAATATCTGCAGCAGTCACCTCTTTTGGACCAATTGCATTAATCAACACTTTTTTCGTATTCTCGCCGTTTAATTTAACAGCTAACTTTTTTAAATTTAATATGATCTCTGTAACGTCTTCTTTGACTCCTGGAATGGTTGAAAACTCATGAAGTATTCCGTCGATTTTAACCGATGTAACAGCAGCGCCCGGAAGTGAGCTGAGAAGAATTCTTCTTAAGCTGTTTCCAAGTGTAGTGCCGTATCCTCTTTCCAGAGGTTCTACAACGAATTTTCCGTAATTGGAATCTTCGTTTGAAAATACACATTCAATTGTTGGTTTTTCGATTTCTATCACTCAAAACCCTCCTTTTCTTCCAAAACAGTCAATTAACGATTTTTAATCAACTATTATTTGGAATATAATTCGACGATCAGATGTTCTGCAACCGGAGTATCAATCTCTCCTCTTGTTGGCATAGAAACAACTTTACCTTCCAGTTTGTCTACATCAACTGTCATCCAAGAAGGAACAGTGATGGCCATATCTTTAATCTCCTTGAATTTTGGAGAATTTGTGCTCTTTTCTTTGATTTTGATCACGTCGCCGGCCTTTACTTCGTAGGAAGGAATATTTACCTTCTTACCGTTTACAGTAAAGTGTCCGTGTGTAACAAGCTGTCTTGCTTCTTTTCTTGAAGATGCAAATCCAAGTCTGAATACAACGTTGTCCAGTCTTGTTTCCAGAAGAATCAGCAGGTTTTCACCGGTGATTCCCTTCTTTCTTGCAGCCTTGTCAAATAAGTTTCTGAACTGTGTTTCCTGCAGTCCGTAGAATCTCTTTGTTTTCTGTTTTTCTCTTAACTGAAGTCCATAATCGGAAACTTTCTTTCTTCCCTGTCCATGCTGTCCGGGAGGAAAGTTTCTCTTTTCGATGGCGCATTTTGCACTGTAGCATCTTTCGCCCTTCAGGAAAAGTTTCTGGCCTTCTCTTCTGCATAATCTGCAGCTAGCATCTGTATATCTTGACATTCTGTTCTACTCCTCCCTTCATCAGACTCTTCTTCTCTTAGGCGGTCTGCATCCGTTGTGCGGTATCGGTGTGATATCTTTAATCATAGTGATTTCAAGACCTGCACTCTGCAGTGCTCTGATAGCCGCTTCTCTTCCGGATCCCGGCCCCTTTACATATACTTCAACGGTCTTCAGACCATGCTCCATTGCACCTTTAGCAGCTTCTTCTGCAGCCATCTGTGCAGCAAACGGAGTGGATTTTCTTGATCCTTTGAATCCCAGTGAACCAGCACTGGACCATGATAATGCGTTTCCGCTTAAATCTGTAAGAGTTACAAGAGTATTATTAAAGGTAGACTGAATATGTGCTTGGCCTTTTTCAATGTTCTTGCGCTCTCTTCTCTTTTTTCTAGCTGTCTTTTTTACAGTTTTAGCCATTGTTCTACCTCCTTACTTCTTCTTTCTTCCTACAGTCTTCTTCGGACCTTTGCGAGTTCTGGCGTTTGTCTTGGTTTTCTGTCCTCTTACAGGGAGACCTCTTCTATGTCTGATTCCTCTGTAGCAGCCGATTTCCATCAGTCTCTTGATGTTCAGAGAAGTTTCTCTTCTCAGGTCACCTTCTACTACATATTCCTGGTCAATGATCTTTCTGATTTTACCAGCTTCATCTTCTGATAAATCCTTCACTCTTGTGTCCGGATTTACTCCGGCTTTTTCCAGAATAGCGTTTGCGGTTGGTCTGCCGATACCATAAATGTATGTCAAACCAATTTCAACTCTTTTTTCTCTTGGTAAGTCAACACCGGCTATACGAGCCATATTTTCCTCCTATTCCCATCTTCCGTCACGCAGCCTTTCATATCTCACGACATGGGGCGTAATATAAACGGGATGTTCTTTGCTCATGCAAATTTAAAATAACTTTCTATACTAAGTTACCGCAAAGCGGCCGCTCAGTCAAGCAGAAAAACATGTTGCAGGGCAAACTCCGCAGATCCTGCGACCCGGGACCTTGCCGAAACAACACGATTTCTGCATTTTTAACCTTGTCTCTGCTTGTGCTTCGGGTTTTCACAGATAACCATGACTTTACCCTTACGTTTAATGATTTTGCACTTTTCACAGATCGGTTTTACGGAAGCTCTAACTTTCATTTCGCAATCCTCCTAACCTTTCTTGTTACGCTTTTCCTCTCCAGGTGATCCGGCCTCTTGTCAGGTCATATGGAGAAAGCTCCACTTTTACCTTATCTCCCGGCAGGATCCTGATAAAGTTCATCCTTATTTTTCCTGAAACGTGTGCAAGCACTTCATGTCCGGTTTCAAGCCTTACAACAAACATTGCATTGGGCTGTGCGTCTACAACCGTACCTTCTGCTTCAATGACGTCTTTCTTCGCCATAATAACACCTCTCCTTTTTACAGTGTAAGCAATTCCGGCTCACCATCAGTAATAACAACAGTATTTTCATAATGAGCAGCCAATGTCCCGTCCAGTGTCACAACTGTCCAGTCATCCAGAAGCGTCTCAACTTCGTAGTCACCCTGTGTAATCATAGGTTCAATGGCAAATACCATTCCTCTGGCCAGTCTCGGTCCCCGTCCCGGAACACCGTAGTTGGGGATCTGCGGCTCTTCATGCATGGATCTACCTACTCCGTGGCCGACAAAATCCCGTATGACGCCGAAGCCTTCGCTCTCTACCTTCTGCTGAATGGCATGTGAGATGTCG